>NZ_JBXWRY010000048.1:0-28750 GCF_059613135.1 Ruegeria sp. BHSB196 | reverse complement strand
CTCGGGGTCCAACCGGTCGATCTTGTTCCAGACTTCCAGCCGCGGCCGGTCTTGCCCGACCCCCAGCGATGCCAGAATGCTCTCCACGTCCTGGGCCTGCGCTTCGGTCTCATCATGGCTGATGTCGCGGACATGCACGATCAGGTCCGCGCCCAGCACTTCTTCCAACGTGGCGCGAAAGGCCGCGACCAGCTCGGTGGGCAGGTTGGAAATGAACCCCACGGTGTCCGACAGGATCACTTCGGGGCCGTCCGGCAGTTCCACCCGGCGCATCGTCGGGTCGAGCGTGGCAAACAGCATGTCCTTGGCCATGACTTCCGCCCCGGTCAGGCGATTGAACAGCGTGGATTTGCCAGCGTTCGTGTAACCCACCAGGGCGACGATGGGAAACGGCACCTTGGCCCTTGCCGCGCGATGCAAGGTTCGGGTCTTGACCACCTTCTGCAATTGCCGGCGCAGACGCACCAGTTGCTCGTCAATGGCCCGGCGGTCGGCCTCGATCTGGGTTTCACCGGGACCGCCGACAAAACCCAATCCGCCCCTTTGCCGTTCAAGGTGGGTCCAGGCCCGCACCAACCGCGTGCGCTGATAGCTGAGCGCGGCCATTTCGACCTGCAGCACGCCTTCCCGGGTGCGGGCGCGGTCCGAGAAGATCTCCAGGATCAGGCCGGTCCGGTCGAGGATCTTGACCTTCCACTCCCGTTCCAGATTTCGCTGCTGGACCGGCGTCACCGGCCCGTCGATCAGCACGAGTTCAATCTCGTTGTCGCGAAACCGCGCGCCAAGTTCCGCGATCTTGCCGCTGCCGAACAGGAGCCCCGGCTGCGCCTTTGGCAGGCGCACGATTTCCGAGCCGATCACGTCCAGATCGGGCAAGGCCGCCGCCAGCGCCACGGCCTCCTCCAACGCCGGTTCGGGCAGCCGGCGGTCGTCGTCTGACTTGATATCGGGATGCAGCACCCAGGCGCGGGTGTGCCTCCGTTCATGTTCCATCAAGAGGCGTCTTCGCCCTCATACAGGTTGATCGGCTGCGACGGCATGATGGTCGAGATGGCATGCTTGTAGACCAACTGCGACTGTCCGTCGCGGCGCAGAAGCACACAGAAATTGTCGAACCAAGTGATCACGCCCTGCAGTTTCACGCCGTTGATCAGGAAAATCGTAACAGGGACTTTTGCTTTCCGTACGTTGTTCAGGAACGCGTCCTGAAGATTCTGTCTGTCCGAAGCCATATTTTTATAATCTCGCCATTGTTCTTGCTACGCGCTGCGGACCAACGCGCTCCCTCCGGCGGAGTATGGAGTGCTGCGGCGGAATATTCCAGACGAAAAAAGGGATTATGTGACGCAACGTCAATAGGCTTGTTCAACGGCGCCAGAGCGACGGTGTGATGAGCGCGATGATGGCCAGCGTTTCCAGTCGGCCGATGATCATCGCGGCACAGAGCGCCATCTTGGCCCCGGCCCCCAGTTCCACCAGGCGAATGGGAATCTCGGTCGCCGTTTCAATCAGCGGGCCGGTCGTCGTGAGCGCCGCGATGGTCAGGACCATCGACTGTTCGAAACTCGATCCCAAAGCGGCCAGCAAGACACAGAACGTGGTCAGGGAAATGGCGAACAGCATGAAGAAGATCCAGGCAATGAAAGCCCCGTCACGCTGGATGCGCCGGTTGCCGGCGCCCATGCTGCTGATCGACGACGGGTAGATCAGGCGCTCCATCTCGCGCAGCCCGTTGAGGTAGAGGGCGAAGACCCGCAGCAGCTTGACGCCCCCGGCCGTCGTGGCGACGCCGCCACCCACCATGGCGAGCCCCATCAGGATCAGGCCCGGCGTACCGAGGCCCGACCACTGCCGGGCTTCGGCCCAGTCCGAGCTGACAAAACCCGTCGTGGTGAGAAAGGACATGACGGTGAACACGCCGCCCCACAGTGACCGCGCCCCGAACTCGGCGTTCATTTGGGCATCCACGTCATAGGCCCCCAGCCAGTGCCGGAAGAACAGGATCAACGGCACCGAAACGACGAACATCAGACCGATGCGGAACTCGGGATCCTTGTCCAGCCGCGTGTAGCCCGAGGCCGCCGTATCCGACGAGAAGGTGAGGCGTGACAAGGCGAAGAACATGAACAGGAACAGGATGGCCTCACCGGTCAGCCCCGCGGTCGAGCCCTGGATCCCGCCCACCGGCGAAATGCCGGATGTGGCCATGACCGACATCGCGTGGCAGATCGCGGTCAGACCTCTTTCGCCGGCCACGAGCAAGAGCAGCCAGACCACGCCGGTCAGACCGGCATAGACCGGCACCAGAGTCTTGGTGACGCTCAACAGGCGGCCTCGGGGATCGGCCTGCTCGCTTTGCGCCACGCCGAAAACCGCGCGCCCGGGTTCACCCTTGGCCGTCACCTCGAATCCGCCCAGCGACAGCGGAGCGAGGATGGCCGAAGCGGCGACCCACATGAGAAGCCCGCCCATCCACCCGACCTGCGCGCGCCACAGATGCAAGGGGGCCGACAGACGATCGGGGTCGGGAAAGATGTCGGCCCCGGTGGTGGACAGGGCACTGACCATGTCGAAATAGGCGTTCAGAAAAGTCGTGGTGCCCAGCGCATCGTGCAGTGGAATCGCCAGAAAGACGGGAATCAGCGCAAATGTGGCAAGCAGGGCCGCCAACTGTCCCAGCGTTCCACGCCTGGGCACCCGGTTGAGCATAGCCAGCCCGATCAGGGTCGCGATCACCAGCCCGACCAGACCGGAATAGAAAAAGGATTGCGAGGTCTGGTGGTCGTCCAGCGCCAGCGCATAGATCGCCGGAACCCACATCGCAAGTGCGGCGATCCCCCAGATCAGCAGAAACAGCGGCAAGCGCCGAAAGGTTCCGATGTGTTGTTGCGCCCGCGTCGCCATCAGAAGAAATCGATCGAAACCTGCATCAGGCGTTCGACCTCGGCCACGTCATCCGCCATGGCAAAGATCGCCACGACGTCCTTTTCCTCGATCCGCAGGCTGCCGGTCGGGCGAACCACCTCGTCGCCCTTGCGCACGGCACCCACAAGTACCCCCTCGGGAAAGTCGATGTCGCGCAGTTTCTGACCGGCCATCGGCGAGGTGGACAGCACCTCGGCCTCGATGACTTCGGCTTCGGCATCCCCGATCGAATAGACCTGGCGCACCCGCCCGTGCCGGATATGGCGGAGGATCGAACTTACGGTCGTCGCGCGCGGGTTGATATAGGCGTCGATCCCCAAAGGCCCCATCAACGCGACCATGCTGGGATCGTTGATCAGCGCGATGGCCAGCGGGCACCCTTCTGCCTTGGCCCTGACCGCGGCCAGCATGTTGGTGCGGTCATCGTCCGTCACGGCCAGCATCGCGTCGGCGCGGTCGATGCCGGCTTCGCGCAGCAGGGCGGAATCGAGACCGTCGCCGTTCAGAACGATGGTCCGCTCCAGCACCTCGGCCGCCAGTTCGGCACAGCGCCTGTCGCGCTCGATGACCTTGGCCCGGGCCCGGCCTTCTCGTTCTTCCAAGGTTTTCGCGACTTCCAGGCCGACATTCCCGCCGCCCACGATGACGACCCGGTCCTGCTTTTTCTGTGTCTTGCCGAAAACCTCCATGGTGCGGTCCACGTCCTGAACCGACGTGAACACATAACACTCGTCCCCGACGAACAGTTGATCGTCCGGTTCCGGCGCGAACAGGGTTCCGGCACGCCGGACCCCCACCACGATCGAACTCAACGTCGAGAACAAGTCGGTGAGCTGGCGCAGCGGCGTGTTGACGATGGGGCAGTCCTCGTCCACGCGGATCCCGAGCAATTGGGCCAGCCCGTCCATGAACAGCTCGGTGTCAAATGCGGCCGGGGCCGACAGACGGCGCATGGCGGCCGCGGCCACTTCGCGTTCGGGGCTGATCACCACGTCGATGGGCAGGTGATCGCGCCGGTAAAGATCCGAATGAATCGCATCCAGATAGGATTTTGCGCGCAGGCGGGCGATCTTGCGCTGGATCGAAAACACCGAATGGGCCATCTGACAGGTGACCATGTTCACCTCGTCCGAATGCGTTGCGGCGATGATCATGTCGGCATCGCGCGCGCCGGCCCGGTCCAGAACGTCCGGATAGCTGGCAAAGCCCGCGATCCCCTGAACGTCCAGCGTCTCGATGGCCCGGCGCACGAGGTCGGGGTTGTTGTCAACCACGGTGACATCGTTCAACTCGCCCGACAAATGGCGCGCAATCTGCCACCCCACCTGTCCCGCGCCGCAAATGATGACCTTCATAGTCCTGGCCCCTCTGCCTGAGGGTTTTGAATGACAGATGCCTTTCAGGCGGTCAATTCAATTGTCAACGCATGGGCGCTGGGGCAAGCTAAGGCCATGAAAACAGTGATACGCACCAGCCTCTTTGCCCTGTGTCTGACGGCCTGCGGGCCGTTGTCGATCTACTACCGCGAGGGCGCGACGGTGTCGCGGATGCAGACCGAAACCACCGATTGCCAGGTCAAGGCGCTGAAGGATGCACCGGTGGCCAACCAGGTGCGCCAGCGTCCGCCGATCTACTACCCCGGCCGCACCGTCTGCAACAGCGCCGGGCAGTGCTATTACACGGGCGGCTGGTGGCAACCCGGCAGCATCTATTCGGTGGATGTGAACGAAGGACTTCGCAACCGGGTCGAGGCGCAGTGCATGGCCCAGAAGGGGTATCGCCCCGTCAGCCTCCCGCCCTGCCGGCAGAACGTCAAATCGCAAGTACCGCCAAGTCGCACGACGACCTTGCCACCGCTTTCCGGAGGCTCGTGCTATGTCAAGTTCGACGATGGCACGTTCCAGATCATCAGCCCGCGTTCGGCGGGATGAGGCGCGATTGCCTCATTCCGCCGGTTCCGGCTCGTCCACATGCGCCACCCGCGCGCCGGACTTGTTCGACGTGACCACGCCGAGCGATTTGAGCTTGCGGTGCAGCGCGCTGCGCTCCATGCCGACAAAACTCGCGGTTCGGCTGATATTGCCGCCAAAACGGTTGATCTGAGTCAGCAGATACTCCCGCTCGAAGGCTTCCCGTGCTTCCCTCAAGGGCAGCGTGGCAAGCGCCCCGGACAGAACCACGCGGCCCTCGTCGGCGGCCCCGTTGTCCTCGTTGGGCAGTTCGCGGGCCTCGATGGGGCCTGACCCGTCGCCCAGGATCAGCACACGCTCGACCAGGTTCTTGAGCTGGCGCACGTTCCCGGGCCAGGTCATCGTCTGCATCAGCGCAACCGCCTCGTCGCTCAATTCGCGAATCGGCAAGCCTTGAGTTTCATTGCACATTTCGATGAAGTGCTGCGCCAGCAGCGGAATGTCCTCGCGCCGTTCCTCCAACGACGGCACCGCGATCGGGACAACGTTCAGACGGTGATACAGCTCTTCCCGGAACCGTTCGGCCCGGATTTCGCCCTCCAGATCCCGCGTGGTCGAGGAGATCACGCGCAGATCCACGCGCACCTTGTCGGTCCCGCCGACGCGCTGGAACTGCTGATCCACCAGAACCCGCAGGATCTTGGACTGTGTACCCAGCGGCATGTCGGCCACTTCGTCGAAATAGATCACACCGCCATGCGCTTCTTCGAGCAGGCCGGATTCAATGCCTCGTTCAGGCGATTCCCGGCCGAACAGGACCTCCTCCATCCGTTCCGGCTCCATACCGGCGCAGTTCACCGTCACGAACGGCGCGTTGGCGCGGTTGGAATGAGCGTGAATGTATCGGGCCGCGATTTCCTTGCCGGAACCGGCAGGGCCGCGCAGCATCACGCGCCCGTTCGATTTGGTCACCTTGTCAAGCTGGCCCTGCATCGCGCGGAACGCGGCGGATTTTCCGATCATGTCCGCCGAGCTGACCTCGCGCCGTTTCAGGGCGGCGTTCTCGCGCCGCAGTCGTGAGGTTTCCATGGCCCGCCGGATCACCACCATCAACTGATCGATGTTGAAGGGCTTTTCGATGAAATCATACGCCCCCTGCTTGATGGCCGCGACCGCAATCTCGATGTTGCCGTGACCCGAGATGATCACTACCGGTACGTCCGGGTTGTCCCGTTTGACCGATTTCAGGATGTCGATGCCATCCATGCGGCTGTCCTTGAGCCAGATGTCGAGGATCAGAAGCCCCGGAGGTTCGGCATTGATGGCCGCCATGCACTCGTCCGAGGTGCCAGCCAGCCGGGTGGAATACCCTTCATCCTCCAGAATGTCCGACACCAGTTCGCGAATATCGCGCTCGTCGTCTACGATCAGAATATCACTCATGATTGGCCTGCTTTCATTTTTGGTTTGACCGCCTGCTTGCTCGGCGCGGTATTCGGGCCGGTCTGTTCAGCCGGCAATCGGATCACGGCCATTGCGCCATAATGGTCCTGTCCGTCGAATATCGGCGCATCCTCGAGCGCGAGGGTGCCGCCATGTTCCTCGATGATCTTCTTGACGATGGGCAGGCCAAGACCGGTGCCCTCGTCCCGCGTCGTTACATAGGGTTCGAACAGCCGCGCCCGGTCCTCGGGCAGGCCGATGCCGTTGTCCGCAATGGTGATCTGCGTCGCGTCTTCTGCAGTCGTCAGTGCCACGCGGATCTGTGGAGTCAGATTTCCCGGAGCGCCTTTTTTCTTCAGGCTTTCAATGGCTTCCCCGGCATTCTTGATCAGATTTGTAAGCGCCTGATTCAGCATCGTGGCATCCACGTCCGCAAAGACCTGTGTCTCCGGCAGATCCGCCTCGATGGTGACATCAGGCTGTCCGGCCTGTTGCAGCAGGACCGCCTCGCGCACCAGCGCGACCAGGTCTTCTTCATGCCGGTCCGGTTCGGGCATTCGCGCAAACTTGGAGAACTCGTCCACGATCCGGCGCAGGTCGTTGGTCTGGCGCACGATGACATCGGTCATCGATTCCAGAACGTCGCAATCGGCCTCGTCCAGCTTTCGCGAGAACTTGCGCTTGATCCGTTCCGCGCTCAACTGGATCGGCGTGAGCGGGTTCTTGATCTCATGCGCGATCCGGCGCGCCACATCGCCCCAGGCCGCCATGCGTTGCGCGCTGACCAGGTCGGTCACGTCGTCGAACGCCACCACATACCCTTCCAGCCCTCCATCCTCGTTGCGCCGGGTGGACATGCGCACCAGCAGGTTTTCCAACCGCCCCTTGCGGGTCACTTTGATCTCGCCCTGCACCGTTTCCTGAGAACCGGTCATCAGGGTCTCGAACAGCGGCAGGAATTCGGGCACCGCGATCCCCAGCGCAAGGCTCTGACGGTCGCCCGACCAGTCCAACAGACGTTCCGCCGAACGGTTGACGAATGTCACCCGCCCTTCGGAGTCGAGCCCCACCACCCCGGAGGTGACCGAACTGAGCACCGAGTCGAACAGCCTCCGGCGGCGCTCGATTTGGCGGGTGTTTTCCAGCAAGGTGTCCCGCTGTGCCTTGAGCTGGCGCGTCATCTGGTTGAAATAGCGTCCCAGCATGGCGATCTCATCCTCGCCGTCGCCTTCGGCAACCTGAACGCTCAGGTCGCCCGCTCCGACACGCTGGGCCGCGGTGGTCAGCCCGCCCACCGGGCGCGAGAGCCGTTCGGCAAACCACATGCCCAGCGACACCGCCGCAAGGATTAGGATCACGGCAAATCCCAGATAGAGAAGACCGAATTCGAACAGGACGCGCCCGCGTTCGCTTTCGAGCTGCTGATAGAACCGCGCCGTTTCCTTGGTCTCGTCCAGCAGATTGAGGATCTCGCCATCCACTTCGCGGCTGACATAGAGATAGCGGTCGAGATAGACGCGCAGCGGCACCAGCGCGCGGAATTCGCTGTTGCTCCAGTCCTGGATGATCACGATGCCTTCCTTGTCGGACTGGGCGATCTCTTCCTCGGTGGGGCGCTCGTAGTTGAACAGATAGGACCGGTCGCCACGGGCGCGGATCTCGCCACTTCCGTCGATGATGTAGGCTTCGCGGAGGCCGCGCTGGATCTGCCCCTGCCCCTGCGCCAGCACCTCGCGCAATTCCGCGTCCGTGACGAAATAGTTCAATTGCCGCGCGCCATCGAGGTAGCGCGCCAGAACGATGGCGTCCTGCCGCAGACCTTCGCGGTGTTCCTGCTCATAGGCTTCCGCGGCCGCCAGAGAAGAGCCCACCACCTGCCGGACGCGGTCCGAAAACCACCCCTCAAGGCCGATATTGATGGTGAGCCCGGCAAAAATCGCGACCGTGACCGTCGGCACCAGAGTCAGCAGGGTGAACGCGCCGATCAGACGCAGATGCAGGCGGGAGCCCGCCGATTTCGCACGCCGGGCCGCGATGAGTCGGCCCAGCTGACTCAGCACCAGGGCCGCAAGGACAAGGATGTAGACGAGGTCCGCGAGCAGGACGAGACGCAGTGTCGGGGCAGAGGCGCCCAGATCAAACGGGCCGATCACCAAGTAGGTGACCAAGGCCAGAACCGGCCCCAGAAGAACAAGCCCCAAAGTCCCGATATTGCGCAATTTTCGGGATTTGCGCCACTGGGTGATCGATGGGATTGGCCCGTACTGTGACCGGGTTGCCACCTGCTGCCCTCATTCTGATGTGCCGCCGAAACGGCTTACCGCCATATATCGTGGTCCGTGTCGGGCGGTCGCCCGAATGCCACGATTTGTGTGGCGATATTACATCAGTTTGCGCCGCCGTGTCACCTGAATATCCAGATCCGTGATTTTTTTCCGCAGCGTATTCCGGTTGATCCCCAGAATATCGGCGCATTTGGCCTGATTTCCGCCAGTCGCGTCCAGCGCGATTTCGATCAGTGGCGCCTCGACTTCGCGCAGAATGCGCTGGTACAGCCCCGGCGGCGGCAGCATGTTTCCATGCAGGTCGAAGTACCGCCGCAGGTGCCGCGCGACCGACGCCGACAGCTTTTCCTTGTCCCCGCCGCCCAGGACCGGCTCCACCTCGGGCTGGCTGCCAAGAACCGCCTCGACCTCGCTCCGGGCGATCTCGCTGGCGCGGCTTGTCAGGCCCAACCTGCGGATCGCATTCTCCAGCTGGCGGACATTGCCGGGCCAGGAATAGCGGCGCACCAGTTCCACCGCATCCTTGCTGAGCCAGCGTTTCTGCACACCCTCCACTTCGTCCCGCGTCAGAAAATGCTCGACCAGCAGCGGAATGTCGTCCACCCGCTCACGCAGAGCCGGTACATGGATCGTGGCGCCGCAGAGCCGGTAGTAGAGATCCTGGCGCACATCGCCCTTTTCCATCGCTTCGGCCAGATCGGTCTGGCTGGTGGCGATGAAACGCGGAACATGATCTCCGGGCGCGTCGATCATCCGGACGATGCGCGCCTGAACCTCTTCATCAATATCCGCAATCTCGTCGATCAGCAGGGTGCCACCGCGGACCCTGGCCAGCACCCGCGCGGGGCCGTCCAACTCGCGCAGTTCGGCGCCGGTGACGGTGACAAAGGGCAATGTCCGCCGATCCGAAAAATCGTGAATGGCGCGGGCGATCAGAGATTTCCCGGTCCCGCTTTCGCCCGAGATCATCACGGGAAGATCGGTGTTCATCACACGCGCAACCAGACGGTAAAGCGCCTGCATGACCGGAGTGCGACCGACCAGAGGCAACTCTTCGGGCCGTTCGCTCCGGGTTTCGCGCGGCTCCGACTGCACGCGGCGTTTCTGGTCCAGCGCGCGCGCCGTCCGTTTCATCAGGTCCGGCAGGTCGAACGGTTTCGGCAGATAGTCGAAAGCCTCGGCCTCGGCCGCCTGGATTGCCGTCATGATCGTGTTCTGGGCCGAAATGACGATCACCGGCAGGCCGGGCCGATCCTGCGCGATCTTGGGCAGCATTTCCAACCCGTTGCCGTCCGGCATGACCACATCCGAAATCACCACATCGCCCTTGCCTTCGCCCACCCAGCGCATCAGCGTGGTCAACGAACTGGTGGCGTGCACCTTGCACCCGGCCCGCGTCAGGGCTTGCGTCAGAACCGTGCGAATCGTGCGGTCGTCATCCGCGACCAGAACCGTGCCATCCATCACTTGCTCTCCTCTAAATCCATGTCCCGCGGCGCGCGGCGCAACGACAGACGGAACACCGTGCGGCCCGGAACCGAATCCACCGAAATCCAGCCGCCATGGTCCGAGACGATCTTGCTCACCAGCGCCAGGCCCAGACCGGTTCCGTTTTCGCGCCCCGACACGAACGGATCGAATATGTCCGCCTTGATGTCCTCGGGCAGGCCCGGCCCGTCGTCGATGATTTCGATCTGGAGCGGCAGGGAATGCCCGCTCCCGTCGCTGCGCCGCAGGCGGAAGGAATGCTCGAAATAGGTGCGCAGACGAATGGTGCCGCCCTCGCTTCCGGCCGCCTCGGCCGCGTTCCTGAGCAGGTTCAGCACCACCTGAAGCAACTGATCCGGATCGCCGAAGGCCATCGGCAGCGACGGATCATAGTCTTCGACGATCGTCATGTTGGCCCCAAATCCCAAAAGCGCCGAGCGGCGGGCACGGTCCAGAACGTCGTGGACATTCACCGGCTTGAGAACCGGCTGCTGCAGGTTTCCGAACTGCTCGACCTGTTCCAGCAACTTCACGATCCGGCGGCTTTCGGCCACGATCAAGTCCGTCAGTTCCAGGTCTTGCGGCCCGACATTCATGCTCAGCAACTGTGCCGCACCGGTGATGCCCGCCAGCGGGTTCTTGATTTCATGCGCCAGCATCTCGGCCATGCCGATGGCCGATTGAGCGGCGGATTTCACGGTGTGGCTCTGCGTCATGCGCCCGGCCAGTTCGCGGGGCGAAATGGTCATGATCATCGCACCGGGCTGCCCCAGCAGCGGCGCGATCTGCAGCGCACATTGCAGGGGCGCCCGGTTGCCAGATCCAACATCCACGTCATTGACGAACAAGGGCGTCCCGTTCTGGCGCGCGCGGACAAAGGCGGCTTCCAGCGGCGCATCCACCGCAATCTGATCCCAGACCGGATGCCCGATCACGGACTTGCGCGAGGAGTTCAGGAATCCTTCGCCGGCAGAGTTGACTTCGGCAATGCGGTCTTCGGGGTCGATGATGAAGGCCGGAACCGGCAGCGATGCCCAGATGTCCAGATCCGCGATCATGCCGCCGCCTCCTCGTGCGGCGCCAAGGCATCGGCCAGCAACCGCATCACGGTCTCGGGTTCGGTCGAGGTCAGAATGGCGCGGCGCAAGGGCGGCGCCGTGCCGGCCTCATCCATGTACCAGCCCAGATGCTTGCGCGCGACACGCAGCCCCAGCTCGGAGCCGTAGAACCCGAGCATGGCCTGATAGTGGCCGCGAACCATGTCGATCAGCGCGTCGCCCTGCGGAACGCACGTGCGGCGCGCGCCGAAAAGGTCGTGGCATACTTGCGCCAGCAGCCACGGCTTGCCCTGTGCGCCACGTCCGATCATCACGCCGTCGCCGCCGGATTGGCGAAGGGCGGTTTGTGCGGTTGCCGTATCCACGATGTCCCCATTGGCGATGACGGGAATCGACACGGCGTCTTTCACCGCCCGAATCGCCTGCCAGTCGGCGCGGCCCTTGTAGAACTGGCATCGGGTGCGACCGTGGATCGTGACCATGCGGATACCCGCCTCTTCGGCGCGGCGGGCCACATCGGGGGCATTGAGCAGGCTGTCATCCCATCCCAAGCGCGTCTTGAGCGTTACCGGCACATCGACCGCGCCGACGACTGCTTCGATCAGTTTCAATGCGTGATCCGGCGTCTTGAGCAGGGCCGAGCCGGAATAGCCGTTCGTGACCTTTTTTGCCGGGCACCCCATGTTGATGTCGATCACCCGCGCGCCCCGGTCCGCGACCTGACGCGCGGCCTCGGCCATCCAATACGCTTCGCGCCCGGCTAGTTGCACCGCCGTATTCTCGACATCCGCCGACAACTCCGCCCTTTCGCGGACACCGGGTTTGGCCTGCACCATTTCCTGACTGGCGACCATTTCGCTGACCACCAGGCCCGCACCAAAGCGCATCACGAGATCGCGGAAAGGCCGGTCGGTGATTCCGGCCATCGGCGCCAGCAGGACCGGCGGGTCCAGTTCCTTGTCCGCAAGACGCAGGGTCAAAGTGCCTAATCCTTGTGCAATTGTCCGAGTGATATCGAAAAGACAGCATGTGAACAACAAAACGCGGCGTCTCAAGCCCGCAAAACCAGCGAATGCCCAATAATTGGGCAGCAAGCCCTGGGAGATTGCCTCCGGTTTCGCCGCCGCCTAAACAGAACGCGACGAACAAGGAGCGCGCCCCGCATGACCACCGCCGCCATTATCGTTGCCGCCGGACGCGGACAGCGCGCGGGCGGAGGCGTTGCCAAGCAATGGCGCGGACTCGCCGGCAAGCGGCTCGTGGACTGGACCTTGCGGGCCTTCCGGCTGGCGAATCCGGATCACATCGTCCTTGTTTTGCCGGCCGAGGACGGCTGGGCATGGGACGAGTTCGCGGATCTGATTCTCGCCAAGGGCGGCGCGGATCGGGCGGCATCCGTGCGCAACGGGCTGGAGGCGCTCACCGGATTGGGCGTGACTCGGGTTCTGATCCACGACGTGGCGCGCCCCTGCGTGTCGCAGCGGATCATTTCCGATGTCCTGGTCGCGCTGGAAACCAGTCAGGGCGCCGCCCCCGGCCTTGCAATGTCGGATGCGCTGTGGACCGGAGACGGCGAAAAAGTCACCGGTACGCAGGACAGAAACGGCCTCTTTGCCGCCCAGACCCCGCAGGGCTTTCACTATGACGCGATCGTCGCGGCGCATGCGGCCCATCCGGGCGGCGCCGCCGACGATGTCGAAGTCGCCCGCGCGGCCGGACTCGATGTGGCCATCGTGCCGGGCGATCCGCACAATCTGAAAATCACCCGCCCCGAGGACTTCGCCCGGGCCGAACGCATTCTGGGAGCAGCCATGGATATCAGACTCGGCAACGGATACGACGTGCACCGCTTTGGCGACGGCGACCACGTGATCCTCTGCGGCGTGACGGTGCCACATGATCGAGGGTTGCAAGGACACTCGGACGCCGATGTGGGGATGCATGCGGTGACGGACGCGATCTATGGCGCCCTGGCACAAGGTGACATCGGCCAACACTTCCCGCCCTCGGATCCGCAATGGAAAGGGGCGGCAAGCGCGGTGTTTCTGCGCCATGCCGTCAGGTTGGCGGCGGATCTTGGGTTTTCGATCTCGAACGTCGATTGCACCTTGATCTGCGAATATCCCAAGATCGGACCGCACGCCGACGCGATGCGGCAGGAAATGGCCCGCCTCATGGAATTGCGCCCCGATCAGGTTTCGGTCAAGGCGACCACTTCGGAACGGCTGGGCTTTACCGGGCGCGGCGAAGGAATCGCGGCGATGGCCACGGCCAGCCTGGTTCGCACATGACTTTGGCGCGGATCATCGGCACGGTCTGCGGCGTCGGCTATCTGCGCCCTGCCCCCGGCACTTGGGGGTCGGCGGCGGCGCTGCCGATGGTCTGGCTGCTGCATGTGCTGGGTGGGTTTCCCTTGCTGGCGATCGCGACGGTCGCGGCCTTTCTGGGCGGCCTGTGGGCCACAGGGGTCATGACCCAAGGGGCAGACGACCACGACCCATCGGAAATCGTGATCGACGAGGTTGCCGGTCAATTCCTGGCCCTGTGGTCGATATCCTACCCGGCCTGGGCGCATGGCCTCGACATCACCGCGCTCTGGCCGGGCTGGGTCGCAGGGTTCCTGCTGTTCCGGCTGTTCGACATTGTGAAACCCGGCCCGGTGGGCTGGGCCGACCGGCGCGGCGACGCGATGGGCGTGATGCTGGACGATGTGATCGCCGGCGCCTTTGCCGCGATCGGCGTTCTCGTCCTGGCCGGGCTCTCGCACGGAGTTCTGGGCCTGTGACCGTTGCCGATCTTCTCGACCGCGCCAAGGAACTCGGGGTCATGATCGCCACCGCCGAAAGCTGCACCGGCGGCATGGTCGCCGCCGCCCTGACGGACATTCCCGGCAGCTCGGCCGTGGTCGAGCGCGGTTTCGTCACCTATACCAATGACGCCAAGCAAGAGCTGCTGGGCGTGCGGAAATCCACGCTGGACTCGGTGGGCGCCGTGTCCGAAGAAGTGGCGCGGGAAATGGCCGAAGGCGCGGTGCGCCATTCGCACGCGCAGCTTGCGGTTTCGATCACCGGCATTGCCGGGCCAGGCGGCTCCGAGTTCAAACCCGAAGGCCGGGTCTGTTTCGGGCTGGCCGGGGAAGGGATGGCGACGATCACGGAAACCGTCGAATTCGGCGCGCTCGGCCGGGACAAGGTGCGCCGCGCCGCGCGCGATCACGCCCTGGATCTGCTGAATCGTGGCCTTTCGCAGATCGCCGCAAACAAGGGCATTCGGCACTGAGGCGCGCGCAGCCATCACGTGAACAAAGCGGCAAGGACGGGCAGGTTTGGCTACCAATGCCTCATTCCTTTCTTCTGCACCGGGCTTCGATCCCCTCTTTTCGGAACGATGATGATCGCCGTCTACGGACTCGGCAGTTGGACCGCGCAACTGGGCGGGCTGGTGATCGTGGGTGCCTTTGCGGCAGGTGTAGCGGTTGTGCCGGTCAAGGTGGTTGCACTCGTCACGCCACTTCGCGTAGATGCCGTGACCGAAACGAACGGGCTCGACCTCTCCGTGCATGGCGAACGGGCCTGAAACATGAGCAGCTGAGCCCACCTCGGACTGCTCGGACGTTCGACCGGTGCAAGCGGGCCACTTGGGGGCCCGCTTCGTCCACCGCAGCCGGGGTCTCAGCCGGTGTTCAAGCGCGCGGCCAGATCCGACGCCCGCCCTCCGGTCCGCAACAGCGACCACACTTCGTCCGCTTCCGCGACCCCGATCAGTTTGCCCGCCTTTTCGCGGACCCGGGCCTCGCGATCCGGCAGGGAGATTGGAGCCGACAGGTCATGCGCGGCTTCGCGCCGGATACCGTCGCGGCGCAGCAAGGACAGATGCGCCTGGGTCTCGGACAGGCTGTCATCGGGTTCGACCTTGATCCTTTCCCGCAGCGAAACCAGACGCGGATCGGCGCAGACCTTGTCGGAATAGCTGTCGAGCCGCGCCGTGTCGTAGCCCAATGCCTGCATGGCAATCACCGTCCGGTACGAGAACTTGGCGCCCAACCCGGTCGTGGGTGACGACTGATTGCACACGCTCATCCAACGCGGATGCGTTCGGATCTTGATTTCCGCCACCTCCGGCTCGGCAATATCAAGCTCCAGCGCGGCCTCCAGCGCGGCATGCAGGCCGTGACAGCAGGCGTGGAACTTGTGGCTGACGGATTCGAACAGCCACTCGTCGCCCAGACCGTCCAGTGCCGCCCCAACGTCGTCCGCGCCGTGATGCGTCGCACCGAACCCGAATTGCCCTTCCAGCGCCGTGGCCCGAGGTTCAAAGCCGCGCTGAACAAGCAGCACGGCTTCGACCCCCGAGGCCGCGGCGAGCCCGGCATTGTAGGGCTTTCCCATCGTGCCGAATTGAACCTTGAGACCCGCCGCGCGCGTGGCGGTCACGCTCAGCGCCCGCGCCATCTGGGCCGCGCTCAACCCGGTCAGGCGTCCCGCGGCAACCGCCGCACCGAAGGCCCCGGCCGTGGCGGTCTGGTGGAACCCGGCCTGGTAGTGGCCGCGACCGAGCCAAAGTCCGATGCGGATGGAAAGCTCCATCCCGACAAGGGCCGCCTCCAACAGGTCCGCCAGAATCCCGTCGTTCCATTCCGCCACGGCCAGCGCCGCAGGAAAGACCGCGACCGAGGGGTGGCCGATATGGGCGAAATGCGTGTCGTCATAGTCCAAGGCGTGGGAAACGGTGCCATTGACGAGCGCCGCCGCCCGCATGGGCGCCGCACCCTGCCCGAACAGGCGCGCCTGCGGTGCGCCGCCTTCCTCCAGCACCATGTTGCGCAGGATCTGCGAGACCGGTTCACCGGCCCCGGCCCGTCCCACGGCCAGCCAGTCCAGCGCGGACAGAGAGGTGACGATGCGGGCTTGCCCCGTGGTCGAAACGGGGCCGGCCGCGAACTCGGCCAGTCGTTCGGTCAGATCGGTCATGGGCGCAGTCTAGCGCCGGTTCGGGCGCGGTAAAGCCTCAGCCGTAGAGCGCGGCCGCGCGCTGTTCGAAGGCCCGGACGATCCGGTGCATCGCCTCGTTGAAAACGACGCCGATGATGCCCTGCAAGACGGCGTTCTTGAACTCGAAATCGACGTGAAACGAGACGTTGCAGCCGCCATCCGGCGCCTCCGAAAAGGACCAGTCGGACTTCATGTAGCGAAAAGGGCCGTCCAGATATACGGTGTCGATGCGCCGGTCCGCCGCGTGCAGCGTCACCCGGCTGCCGAATCTTTCGCGGAACACCTTGAACGAGATCACCAGATCCGCCTCCATCACCTCGGCCTCTCCCAAGGCATAGGTGCGCCGGATTCGAGCCGCCGCGCACCATGGCAGAAACTCCGGATATCTGGCTACGTCGGCAACCAGATCGTACATCTGCTGGGCCGTGTACGGCAGGTGTCGGGATTCCGAATGCGTGGGCATAAGTTCCGGTTTTACTTGGTGACAATGGCGCGTCATGTCGTATGTTGCGCGCCAAAGATCAAGGGGGCGGTGATGAGCCAGCGCGCATATGTGATAGATGAGATGATCTCGGCCAAGGCGATCGCTGCGCGGATCGAGGAGCTTTGCCGCGAGATCGCGGACGAGTTCAACGATACCGACAAGCTGGTTGTGGTCGGGCTGCTGCGGGGCAGTTTCGTCTTCATCGCCGATCTGGTGCGCGAGCTGGACCTGCCGATCGAGGTGGATTTCCTGGAGGCGTCGTCCTATGGCGATTCGATGGAAAGCAGCCGCGAAGTGCGCATTCTCAAGGACTTGCGCGGCGCAATTGAAGGGCGCGACGTGCTGGTGGTCGAGGATATCGTCGATACAGGCCACACGCTGAACCACGTCACCAAGCTGCTGCAGAGCCGCAAGCCGAAGCGGTTGAAATCCATCGCGCTGCTCGACAAGCCCAGCCGCCGCGAGGTGGACTTTCGCTCGGACTGGATCGGGTTTGAAATCCCGGACGAGTTCGTGGTGGGCTATGGCATCGACTATGCCCAGCGCAACCGGAACCTGCCTTTCATCGGCAAGGTGCGCTTCATCGAGGAACAGACCGCAACAGCCTGACATCCTGCCGGGAGAAACCGATGAATCTCCGCCACCTTCTGCGCATGTCGAAACTGGCCCGACATCCCCCGTCCGAAAAGCGGGTCAAATTCGTGCTGGCCGTTCTGCTCCTGTGCCTGCTTGTGGCCGGGGTCGAGTTTCTCGGGCTCTGGCCGGATTGGGCGCGGACCGAGCAGTTCGGTGTCCGGCCCTGATCCGCGCGAGTGGCGCACCGGCACTCATCCCAGAAGTTTCCGGATCGCGGCGAGGAACACGCCTGTTCCCACGGGGATCAGGGCATCCGGAAAATCGTAGTCGGGATTGTGCAGTTGCGGATGCGCCTCACCCGCTCCCAGCCAGAACATGGCGGCGTGTGCGGACATGCCGAACCGCCCGAAATCCTCGGAAAATTTCTGAGGTTTGTCGGTGAGCGTACAGGGGACGCGCTGGGTACGGCACGCCTCGGACAGGATCTCGACCGCTTCCGCGTCATTGATGCAGGCATCGAAAACGTCGTCATAGGTTGTTTCAACCGACAGCCCGTGACCCTCGGCCTCACGCCGCACGAGGGCTTCCGCCGTGTCCACCAACGCCTGCATCCGGTTGTCTGACACGGTGCGCAAAGTTACCCAGATCTCGCCATGTCCCGGCGCGACGCCGAATGTCGGCTCGCCCAACTCGGCATGGGTCAGCGTAGTGAGCGCGAAACTCTGATCCAGATCGCCACCCTGCCCCAGCCCGGCGAGCGTCGGCATCAGCCGCGCCATCGCGGCGGCCGGCGACAGCCCGTCCTGCGGCTCAGCCGCGTGCGAGGTCTTGCCTGTCAGCACCACCTTCATTCCGCGCGAGGCGCAATTGGCCGGGCCTGTGCATAACTCCACCGTCCCCAGTTCCAGTCCCGGCAGGTTGTGCAGGGAAAAGATGAACTCCGGCCGCAGGGGCGCGAATTTCGGATCGTCGCAAAAGGCGCGTGCGCCTTTGCCGGTTTCTTCCGCAGGCTGGAAGATCAGAACCACCCGCCCGTGCCTCGGCCTGGCGGCGGCAAGGGCTTCGGCGACCCCGAGAACAATCGCCATGTGCCCGTCATGGCCGCACAGGTGCCCCTTGCCCGGACTCTTCGAGGCATGATCGACCCCCGACAACTCGTTGATGGGCAACGCATCCAGTTCGCATCGGATCCCCACGCCCGGACCTTCGGCGCCGCTGTCGAAAACCGCGGCCACGCCATGCCCGCCGATGCCGGTCACGATATGGTCTGGTGTGTGCTGTCGCAGAGCCTGAACGATCCGCGCGGCGGTCCAGTCCTCCTGGCCCGAGAGTTCGGGGTGCCGGTGCAGCTCGTGCCGCAATGCGACCAACCGCGCGAAGCTTTCCGGCGTCATGCCTTGCCGAGTTTCTGCATCCGAGCAGCGCGCAACCGGGCAAAGTCGTCGCCGGCGTGATAGGAAGAGCGGGTCAGCGGCGTGGCCGACACCATGAGAAACCCCTTGCCGTAGGCAGCTTTTTCATAGGCACTGAATTCCTCCGGCGTCACGAACCGGTCCACCCGATGATGCTTTGGGGTCGGTTGCAGGTACTGACCGATGGTCAGAAAGTCGATATCCGCCGCGCGCATGTCATCCATGACCTGCCTCACCTGCTGTTCGGTCTCGCCCAGGCCGACCATGATGCCGGACTTGGTGAACATCGACGGATCGAGTTCCTTGACCCTTTGCAGCAGGCGAAGCGAATGGAAATACCGCGCGCCGGGGCGAACTTCGGGATAGAGGCCGGGTACCGTTTCGAGGTTGTGATTGAACACGTCCGGCCGCGCCTCGACCACGAGTTCCAGTACGCCCGGATCGCATTTCAGGAAATCGGGCGTCAGGATTTCGATGGTGGTCTTGGGCGAGCGGTGACGGACCGCGCGAATGGTCTGGGCGAAATGCTCGGCCCCCCCGTCTTCCAGATCGTCGCGGTCCACCGAGGTGATGACCACATGGTTCAGCCCCAGCTTTTCGACCGCATGCGCGACCCGGCCCGGCTCGAACACATCCAGCGCGTCGGGCCGGCCCGTCGCGATGTTGCAGAAGGTGCAGCCACGGGTACAGATCTCGCCCATGATCATCATGGTGGCGTGGCCCTGCGACCAGCATTCTCCCACATTCGGGCATCCTGCCTCTTCGCACACGGTCACGAGGTTGTTCTCGCGCATGATCCTGTGCGTCTCGGCATAGCCCTTGCCACCCGGCGCCTTGACCCGGATCCAGTTCGGTTTCTTGGGCTGGGCATTGTCCGGGCGATGCGCCTTTTCGGGGTGCCGTTGCTCGGGGATCTTCAGGTCGCGCACAGAGGTATTCCCTTGGATATGGGTCAAAACCGTTTCCCGATAACATAGCGCGGTGTCAGGAGTAAGACCAGCGACGCGTGGCCGCTATGCGCCAGTTTCCCCGCGGTCAAAGCTGCCAGCCGTGTGACCGAGGAATTGGCCGTTATGTACAAGGCAATAGTCGGTTTTTTCCAGATCAAGTCCAACCGAAACTGACCCGTTGAAGCCAGTCTTGAATCGTTTTAGTCCACACCCCAACAGACCTGAATCACTGGAGTCCAAACATGAAAGCTGGCGCCAAACTGCCCGACGTGACCTTTCACACCCGCGTTCGCGACGAGTCGATCGAAGGCCCGAACCCGTTCCGCTGGCAAGACAAGACCACGGCCGACTATTTTGCGGGCAAGCGCGTGATCCTCTTCTCGCTGCCCGGCGCGTTCACGCCCACCTGCTCGACCTACCAGTTGCCCGGATTCGAAAACGGCTATGACGAGTTCCGAAACCTGGGCATTGACGAAATCTATTGCATGTCGGTCAACGACAGCTTCGTCATGAACAAATGGGCGCAAGACCAGAAGCTGGAGAAGGTCAAGGTGATCCCCGACGGCTCGGGCGAGTTCACACGCAAGATGGGCATGTTGGTGGCCAAGGACAATCTGGGCTTTGGCATGCGGTCATGGCGCTACGCGGCCGTCGTCAAGGACGGAGTCGTGGAAGCCTGGTTCGAGGAACCGGGCCTGATGGACAACTGCCCCGAGGATCCCTATGGGGTCTCCGCGCCGGAAAACCTGATGAAGTATCTGGCCGAGGCCAAGGCCGAAGTGGCCGCCTGACGGATCTGCCGCCTTGGTCAGGAAACCCGCGCCTGGACGCGGGTTTTCTTTTGCTCAGGTCGTTCGGGTGGCCTCGACGATCTCTGAACCCACATCGCGGATGACCCGAGCCAGATCATCGAACCAGGGGCTTCCATGCGACGTGTCGCGCCGGATCAGCCCGACGCTTCTGGACGGTTCCGGTTCAAGAAACCGCAGCAGTTTCAACTCGGGGATCGTGGCGCATTCCGAACGGACCGCCAGTTCCGGCATCAGGGTCAGGCCAAAGCCTTCGGCCACCAACCGCGTCAAGGTGCCCAGCGACGATGCCCCCATGTTGATGCTGCCGCTGTGCCGGTCCTGCCCGCAGACCTCAAGCGCCTGGTCGGTCAGGCAGTGACCGTCTTCCAGCAGCATCAACTGCGCCTTTTGCAGCGCGACGGGACGCAGGGCATCCGGACCGAAGGTCAGAGTATTCAGCCGCGCCTCGGACCCGGCCAAAAGAAACCGGTCTTCGAAGAGCACTTCCTCGACGAAGCCGTTGCTGCCAACCGGCAGGGCAAGCACCGCGGCGTCAATCTCGCCGGTCCGCAGTGCCTCGAGCAACTGTTCCGTGCGCGCTTCGCGGATCTGCACGCGCAAGGACAGATCGCGCGCCCGCAAAGATGCCAGAACGCCCGGCAGCAGATAGGGCGCCATGGTGGGAATCACGCCCAGCGACAGCGACCGGTATCCGCGACTCTGATCGCGGGCCAGCCGGTCCAGCCGATCCGCCGCCCCCAGGACTTCATTGGCGTGCCGCAGGACATCCCGGCCCAACGGGGTCAAAACCACGTCGCGAGCCTGCCGCTCGACCAACGGCCCGCCCACATGATCCTCCAACGCGCGGATCTGAACCGATAGCGCAGGCTGCGAGACATGGCAGATTTGCGCCGCGCGGCCGAAATTGCGGCGTTCGGCCAGCGCCTTGAAATAGCGCAATTGCCTGAGGGTGAATGTCATAAGGATTAGCTATCAGACCAGACGTGAACCGCAAGCTTGTTTTATCACAAGGTCGCCATCCGACGCTCTCGCCCCTGCCTTGTGGTGGTCTACCCGATCAGATGGTCGCTGTCCTTTTGGCGTTCGTAGTGACGCTTGAGCCTTTGCAAGGCAATGCGCAGCACGATCTTGCCGGACCGCGCCGACCAACCCATGCGTTTCTCGGCAAGTTCCAACCCTTCCAAGTAACAGCAGCAGCGCAGCGCCACATCGCTCAGGCCGGGGCCAAGATCGGCCAAGGCCCGCGCGACCCGGTCGCGTGCGCGCGACGCGCCGTCGGTGCCGGGCGTTCCCGCGGGTTGGCCGCCCGAGCAGCCGCCAGTCAGGAACCTGTCCCAGTTCTGGGTCACGCTCGGGCTCATCTGCGCCAGTTCGAAATCCTCGCGCAGACGTTCGCCAGCGCGAACCAGGCTATCGTCCAGAAAGGGTTTGCCGTTCTTGTCCCGCCGCCGCGCAAGCGCCAGAAGAGGGCTTTCCGCCGAATTGTAACGGACGCGCCGGGGCCGATCCGTTTCCTCCCCGCTGACGGTACGGTTTGATGCGGGTTGGGCGCCGACGAAGGGTGCCGCCATCTCGGCAAAGCCGCCGTCCTTGCGCATGCGCGCCCGGTTTTCCTCGGCCGCCAGCAAACGGCCAAGCGCGGTGCGGCCAGAGGACGTGATCCGATAGCGGCTGATCCGGCCCGGCTTGTCGCAGGATATCCAGTCCTGCAGAGCCAACGCCTGGGCGATCTTGCAGTCCACAACCGCAGTGCGTGTCGCATCGCCCTGCCCGCCGTCGCGCACGACCACAGCCTTGTCCATGTCTTCCGCCACCGCAAGTACCGCGCCGGCTTCGCACAGGCGCAGCATCACCCTGCTGGCTTCGCTCTCGAAATGTGCCGTTTCCTTTTCCTCGGACGTCGGCGCGGAATTCCAGGCGCCGGGTCGGTACCCGCCTGCGTCGGTTCCAGCATCATCCCGCTTCAACGGCGGGAAATGCTCCTCGGCCAGCGTTTGCAGGGCAGCGTCAACCAGAGGATCGTCGCGCCGCATCTCGATCCGCCTGATCTGGCGCAAAACCGTCGAGGCGTGGCATCCTGCCGATCTTGCCAGATCCCGGATCGACCGCCCGGCTTCGGTATGGGCCAGATAGCGCTGCGCGCCCTCGGGAACCCATGCCGGAACGGTGGAAGCAATGCATTTTTCCATGGTTGTTTGCACCCTCATCGACATTGACGCTGTCTCGGTTCACCACCGGGGATATGGTTAACAAAATCTACCTAGAGTTGATTTTCTTACTCGTTCGTTAAGGCCCGCTGGCGTGAAGCAGAATTGATTCAAATTGATAAACACTCCTGAATCCAACGTGCGCTTGCGCTTTCTTCACGCAACACCCGCATTGGTTGTGCGACAAGAAAAGGCCATTCGCAAAGCCACTAAGGGGACACGACATGCAGGATGTCATGACGATGCTTTCGGCCTTACACCGCCCGCGCCTTTTGGTTCGGGCCGCGCGTCACGGTGTGCGGGACTACAACCGCAACCGCCAATTGCAACGGCTGCTGGGGTACGGAACCATTCCCGGCCCCGGCGCGGCGCTGATGCGGTTGATGGAGATGGAGCGCGGCGTCAACGATCAGCGCCTCGAACAGGACGCGACCTATTCGCTGGTCCGGCACCTGGATGTGCTGATCGCGCTGATGGGCGAGGCGCAACTCTATCAGGCGAGCCGCGCCACGCACCTCCGGTGATCACATGAAAGCGTCCGGCATCGACGCTTTCTTTTCCGCCACATAGGCGGCCAGGGCCGCGGCGATCTCGGGATCGATCTGCGGCTGCTGGTAATTCGCCAGCAGATACTCGACACGTTGCGCAGCAAGCGCGCGGGTGTCACGGGCGCCCTCGTCTTCCCAGGTCTCGAACGGCTTGTAGTCGAGCAACTCGGTCTTCCAGAACGCATCCTTGAAATTCGCCTGGGTATGCGCGCAGCCCAGATAGTGCCCACCGGGACCGACCTCGCGGATGGCGTCCATCGCCTGCGCGTTCTCGTCATAGGCGACGCCCTTGGCCAGACCGTGCAGAACGCCAAGCTGATCCGCATCCATGACGAATTTCTCGAAATCCGCCACCAGCCCGCCTTCGAGCCAGCCACAGGCATGCAGCATGAAGTTCACGCCGGCCAGCAAGCCCATGTTGAGCGAGTTGGCGGACTCATAGGCCGCCTGCGCATCCGGCAGCTTCGAGCCGCAGAACGACCCGGCCGACCGGTAGGGCACGCCAAGGCGACGGGCCAGCTGACCCGCGCCATAGGTGATGTGCGCGGCTTCCGGCGTGCCAAAGGTCGGTGCACCCGAGTTCATGTCGATCGAGGTCACGAATGCGCCGAAAATCACCGGCGCACCGGGGCGCACCAACTGCGAATAGGCGATGCCTGCCAGAACCTCGGCCAGAACCTGCGTCAGCGTGCCGGCCACCGAAACCGGCGCCATCGCACCGCCGACGATGAAGGGTGAGATGATGGCCGCCTGGTTGTTTTTTGCATAGACTTCGAGCGCACCCATCATCACATCGTCGAACGTCATCGGCGAGTTGATGTTGATGAGCGACGTCATCACCGTGTTGTCCTGAACGAACGCCTTGCCGAACAGGATCTCGCACATCTCCACCGAATCCTGCGCCCGGCTGGGATCGGTGACCGACCCCATGAACGGTTTGTCCGACAGGGTCATATGCGCCATCAGCATGTCGAGGTGGCGCTTGTTGACCGGGATATCCGTCGGTTCGCAGACCGTCCCGCCCGAATGATGCAGCCACTTGGACATATAGGCGAGCTTCACGAACTTGGTGAAATCCTCCATCGTCGCGTAGCGGCGACCGCCTTGCGCGTCGCGCACGAAGGGTGGGCCGTAGACCGGGGCCAGCACAAGATTCCGCCCGCCGATGACCACCGATTTCTCGGGATTGCGGGCATGTTGGGTGAACTGGGCCGGAGCGGTTTGGCACAGTTTGCGGGCCAGGCCACGCGGAATGCGAACGCGCTCGCCCTCGATCTCGGCACCGGCCTCGCGCCAGCGCTCAAGCGCGGCGGGATTCTCGATGAAGTTGACGCCGATCTCTTCCAGAACGGTTTCCGCGTTGGTCTCGATGATTTCGAGCGCTTCTTCGTTCAGGATCTCGAAATTCGGAATGTTGCGTTCGATGTATTTCGCGGTCTCGATACGGACTGCGGTGCGTTCGGCCCGCCGGGCGGCGCCGCCGCCTCCGCGCGCTCTGCGCCGGGTGTTTGTCTCGGACATGAGAAGTTCCCGTTGACGTATTGGTTGGCTTTGCCGGACTTCATACAGGATACACCGGTTCCCCCGAATGTGGATTGCGTCGCTATAGGGGGAAAAGCGACATGTGCGCCGCCGGAAATTTTCTTGATGGAACTCGGTCAGTCGTCATGATGGAGCCATGGAAACCATGGCCGATACCGACAAACCCCCGAATCCCGAGCGAAAAACACTGAACGCCGCAGAAATAGGCGCCGTTGCACACCTCTATCGCGGCG
Source organism: Ruegeria sp. BHSB196 (assembly GCF_059613135.1). Lineage (NCBI taxonomy): Bacteria > Pseudomonadati > Pseudomonadota > Alphaproteobacteria > Rhodobacterales > Roseobacteraceae > Ruegeria > Ruegeria sp. BHSB196. Next base: position 3,886 of record NZ_JBXWRY010000048.1, on the reverse strand, counting down.
AGGTCTATCGCAGCACGATCTGGCGCACGCGCCTGGACACCACGACGAACTGGTCCGTCGTCACTCTGGGCGTGGCGCTGTCGATTTCCTTCGCCTCGCCGGAAGCCTCCCCCCTGCCTTTGGTGCTGGTCGGCGTGCTGATCATCCTGTTTTTGATGCTCGAAGCGCGGCGGTACCGCTATTTCAACGTCTGGCGTGCCCGGTGCCGGTGGCTTGAAAACCACTTCTACGCGCCGCTCCTGTACGACGGCGATCTGCACATGGAGGACAACTGGCAGAAGGTACTGGCCGAGGACTACCTGCGGCCGCACTACCACGTCAGCCTGATGATCGCGATCGGCCGCAGGATACGCCGCAACTATCTCTGGATTCTTCTGATCCAGAGCCTGGCCTTCGCGGTGAAACTCGTGGTTCACCCCACGCCGGCGCAAAGCGTGTCCGAGGCCGTGGACCGCGCGGATGTCGGCCCCGTTTCCGGCGAAGTGCTGATCGCGACGGGCCTCTTGTACATCCTGACCTGGTCGGTCATTGCGGTCTGGAGTTACCGCGCCGATGTTGCGCGCGCCGCCCGCAGGGGCAGCGCCAAGTCAGACTCCATGGGCTGATGCCGAACCCGCAGGCGGCGACAACGCCGGCCCGAAGGGCGCGGCCGAAGCCGCCCGTGTCGCTGCATCGGCGCGTCGGGAACGGCGCGCTTCGGGATTGCGTCTTATTGCGCTTGCACATGCAGGTCTGGCGACCTAAGAGCCAGTCATGACCGAGACTTCCCATGACCGCCTTTTGATCATCGACTTCGGCAGCCAGGTGACGCAGTTGATCGCCCGCCGCCTGCGCGAATTGAATGTCTATTGCGAAATCCATCCCTATCAGAACGTCTCGATGGATTTCGTCCGCGACATGGCGCCCAGGGCGGTGATCTTTTCGGGCGGGCCCGACAGCGTCACGCGCGAAGGCTCGCCGCGGGCCCCGCAGGAAATCTTTGACTACGGCGTGCCGATCCTCGGCATCTGCTACGGCCAGCAGGTGATGATGCAGCAATTGGGCGGCAAGGTCGAAAGCGGCCACGGCACCGCCGAATTCGGGCGCGCCTTCGTGACGCCGCAAGGGCGGCTCGACCTGCTCGACGGTTGGTTCGCGGACGGCAAGGAGCAGGTCTGGATGAGCCATGGCGATCACGTCAGCCAGATCGCACCCGGTTTCGAGGTCTACGGCACCTCGCCCAACGCGCCGTTTGCGATCACTGCCGACCCCAATCGCCATTTCTACGCGGTCCAGTTCCACCCCGAGGTTCACCACACCCCCAAGGGCGCGAAACTCTACGAGAACTTCGTGAAGCTCGCCGGTTTCACCGGCGACTGGACCATGGGCGCGTACAAGGATGAGGCGATCCGAAAGATCCGTGAACAGGTCGGCGACAAGAAGGTGATCTGCGGCCTGTCCGGAGGCGTGGACAGTTCCGTTGCGGCCGTGCTGATTCACGAGGCCATCGGCGATCAGCTGACCTGCGTCTTCGTCGATCACGGTCTGTTGCGCAAGGGCGAGGCCGAGGAAGTCGTCGGCATGTTTCGCGACAACTACAACATCCCTCTGATCCACGCCGACGAATCCGATCTCTTTCTCGACGCGCTCGAAGGGATCAGCGATCCCGAGACCAAGCGCAAGACCATAGGCAAGCTGTTCATCGACGTGTTCCAGAAACACGCCGATACGATCGAAGGCGCCGAGTTTCTGGCCCAGGGTACGCTCTATCCCGACGTGATCGAGTCGGTTTCTTTCAGCGGTGGCCCCTCGGTCACGATCAAGTCGCACCACAATGTCGGCGGCCTGCCCGAGAAGATGGGCCTGAAACTGGTCGAACCGCTGCGCGAACTCTTCAAGGACGAGGTCCGCGCGCTTGGCCGCGAACTGGGCCTGCCGCAGAGCTTCATCGGCCGCCATCCCTTTCCCGGCCCCGGACTCGCGATCCGTTGCCCCGGCGAGATCACCCGCGAAAAGCTCGCGATCTTGCGCGAGGCCGACGCGGTCTATATCGACCAGATCCGCAAGCACGGTCTGTATGGCGAGATCTGGCAGGCGTTTGTTGCCATTCTGCCGGTCCGCACCGTGGGCGTGATGGGCGACGGGCGCACCTATGACTATGCCTGCGCGTTGCGCGCGGTCACTTCGGTCGATGGCATGACGGCGGATTACTACCCGTTCAGCCATGAATTCCTCGGCGAAACCGCCACGCGGATCATCAACGAGGTCAAGGGCATCAACCGCGTGACCTATGACATCACCTCGAAACCGCCGGGCACGATCGAGTGGGAATGAGACCGAACTAGTCCGGCCGGTGCCCGGCTTTTTGATCTTGTAATCACGGAGTTCTGGCGGTTGGTCCTTGACCTGTCAGCGGTTTCCTGTCCCTCGTGTCGGCGGAGAAGGTGCGATGCAGCAGGACAGGATTCAGGTCGGCAAGGCCGCGTTGTGGATGACCGGGGCAATCGCCTCGTTCTCGTCCATGGCCATTGCCGGGCGCGAGTTGAGCGTCACGCACGACACCTTCGAGATCATGATGTACCGCAGTTTCGTGGGCGTTCTGATCGTGTCGCTGGTCCTGACCGTCCGACAAAGCTGGTCACAGGTCTCGACCCGTCACCTCGGACTGCACGCCATTCGGAACACGGTGCATTTCACCGGCCAGAACCTTTGGTTCTTTGCCGTCACCGCGATTCCGCTGGCGCAGGTCTTTGCCCTGGAATTCACCCAACCGCTGTGGGTGATCGTGCTTTCGCCGTTGCTTCTGGGCGAGAGACTGACCCGCATTCGGGTGGCTGCGGCGGTGATAGGCTTCATCGGAATCCTGATCGTCGCACGCCCCGGCGCCACGCCGCTCAGCCTCGGTGTGCTGACCGCCGGTCTGTCTGCCGTCTTTTTCGCATTGACCACGATCACGACCAAGAAACTCACCGGATTCGCCAGCATCGGCTGCATCATGTTCTGGCTGACGGTCATGCAGGCCGTGCTTGGGGTCGCGGCATCGGGAATTGACGGGCAGATCGCCCTGCCGACCCTGCAAACCGCGCCGTTCCTGATTCTCGTCGGGCTGGCCGGATTGCTGGCGCATTTCTGCATCACCAACGCGCTGGCGATCGCACCGGCAACCGTCGTCGTGCCCATCGACTTCGTGCGCCTGCCCACCATCGCGGTCCTGGGTATGCTGCTCTATCACGAACCTCTGGACATCTGGGTTCTGGTCGGCGCGGCTGTCATCTTTGCCGGAAACTACATCAACATCCTCGATGCCTCCGGCAAACTCCGCCGCCGGGCCAAGGCCGGGGCCGATGCCCGATAGCGCAGGAAACGGGTCGCTGACGAGTGTGTTCCGCGGTAGCAGAATGACATGAGCGAGCAGAAATTCATCTCCCCCCGCGCCTGGGCGGAACTTGCGTTGCTGGGCGTCGTCTGGGGCGCGTCCTTCCTGTCGATCCGCGTGGCCCTGGACGAGGTTCCGGTGGTCACTTCGGTGCTCCACCGCACGTTCTGGGCGATGCTGTTGCTGTGGGTTGCGGTCGCCTGCATGCGCCTGCCGGTACCCCGCGAGCCGCGCGTATGGATCGGTTTTCTGGTCATGGGGTTGCTCAACAACGTCATCCCCTTCGCCCTTATGGCGTGGGGGCAGCTCCATATCGAAACCGGCCTGACCTCGATCCTCAATGCCGCCACGGCAATCTTCGGCGTCATTGTCGCGGCGCTGGTCTTTCCCGATGAGCGCCTGACGATGAACCGCGCGCTGGGCGTGGGCCTGGGCTTTCTCGGGGTTGCGACCGCGATCGGGTTGCGCAATTTCCTCAGTTTCGATCTGCGCAGCATGGCGCAACTGGCGATCCTGGCGGGCGCCTTGTCC
>NZ_JBXWRY010000047.1:0-29186 GCF_059613135.1 Ruegeria sp. BHSB196 | reverse complement strand
CCTCGGCGAATTTCACCGCGCGCAACCCGTCCGAGACCGAGAGCTTTTCGAGTTTTTCCTGCACTTTTGCCTTCTTGCGCATCCCGGCCGTGTCGAAGATGCGCATCGGGGTGCCGTCCCAATCGACCTGCAACGAGATGGCGTCGCGGGTGATGCCGGCCTCGGGGCCGGTCAAAAGGCGGTCCTCACCCAGTATCTTGTTGATCAGGGTGGACTTTCCCGCGTTGGGCCGCCCTACAACCGCCACCTGCAAAGGCTTGGCTTGGGTGATCGCGGGCAGTTCACCCGCGTCGTCCGTATCCTCGGGCAGCGCCACGTCGGTTGCCGGGGCGGATGCCTCGGCCCTTTGCGTCATGGCGTCCGCGATCGGCATGAGTTGCGCGTAAAGGTCGGTCATCCCTTCGCCATGCTCGCCCGACAGGCGGATCGGCTCGCCCAGTCCAAGGCCGTAAGCCTCCAGTACGCCGGCATCGGCGGCCGATCCCTCGGCCTTGTTGGCGGCCAGGATCACATGACTGCACCTCTTGCGCAGAATATCGGCAAAAAGCTCGTCCACGGGCGTGACGCCTGCCCGCGCGTCGATCAGGAACAGGCAGACATCGGCCATGTCCACCGCCCGCTCGGTCAGGCGGCGCATCCGGCCCTCGAGACTGTCATCGGTGGCGTCTTCCAGCCCTGCCGTATCGATCACCGTGAACCGCAGATCACCCAGCCGCCCTTCGCCTTCGCGCAAATCGCGCGTCACGCCGGGCTGGTCATCGACCAGTGCCAGACGCTTGCCCACAAGGCGGTTGAACAGGGTGGACTTGCCCACATTGGGGCGCCCCACGATGGCGAGGGTCAGCGACATGTCACTCAACTTTCAAGACTCAGACGCGCCCTATACCGCGTCCGGCGATCAACGGAAAGCGTGCAGTTCGCCCTTGGCCGACACGACATAGAGGGTCTGACCCGCCACGACCGGTGCGGTCGTGGCCCCGCCGGGGATTTCGATCCGGTTGGTCATGGTGCCATCCACCGGGTCATAGAACCGCAGGAAGCCATCGCCCGAGGCCACGATGATCCGGCCCCCGGCCAGGATCGGGCCGTAGTGGGCATAGATCGCGCCGCGCCGACGCGGCTTGTCCTTGACGAAACCCGGCAGGTCGCGCGCCCATATCGTCGTGCCGTCCGAGGCGTTCATGCGGATGAGCTGGTTGCGATCGCTCACCAGAAAGATGCTGTCCGAAACCGGCCAGACCGGTCCCAGCGCCCCTTCGTCCGCCGTCCAGATCCGCTCGCCGGAGTCGGCGCGGAAGGCCACGGTGCGGCCGGAATGGTTGCCGACATAGACGGCATTGCCCAATACGACCGGAGCGCCCGTCACGTCGCCGATCTGGGAGACCGCCCGCCCCTTGCGGCGCCCTGCGACCGAGGCGTTCCAGCGCGCGATGCCGCCTCTCCGAAAGGCGGCGGTGACATCGCCGGACCCGAAGGCGAAGATGACCAGATCCGAAGTCATGGCCGGCGCCGGAGCGCCCAGCACGTTGCCCACGCTCGGGGTCGCGACGATCTGCCAGGCGATACGGCCATCCTTGGTCTGGATCGCCCAGCCGGTATCGTCCCCGGCCACGAGATAGAGCAGCCCGTCGCGGACCGCGGGCGTACCGCTGCCGGTCGCGTTCAGCACCTGCTGCCAGCGGATCGCGCCACTACGCGCATCCAGCGCGGTCAGACGCCCAAAGCCAGAGGACACGTACAGAACCCCGTCCGAATAGGCCATGCCGCCGCCCGTCGCCTGCGCCTCGCTTTCCCCCGGAGGAATCAGATCGGTGCGCCAGGCGACCGCCCCCTGTGGCGTGACCGCCGAAACCGTGGCGGCGGAGTCGAGCGTGTAGATCAGACCGCCCGCCACGACGGGATCGGCGGTGATGCGCTGCCTGCGCCCGTCGCCGCTGCCGATGGATACAGCCCAGATGCGTTGCGGGACTGAACGCAGCGCGGGATTGGTGGTGCGGAAAGCCTGGGTTCCGGGGCCTTGCGCCCACGATGCGTTGGCGGTCTGGGACGGCAGGCGGATGGGTTTTGAGCCTGTCGCCGCCGCGGCCGCGTCGGTGTCCGAGGGCCGGATGTCCTCACGCACGCCCGGCAGGATGGTCTCGGGCGGCTGGCAGGCGGCAAGCGCAATCAGAGCCAGGCTCATCAGTGTCACCCCGGAACGGGAAAAAAAACGTTTTGCCATCTTGTCCTGAACTCGCCTGTCTTTTGCCGTCTCACCGGATCAGAGCCGTTTCCGTGTCAGCTCTGCTGTCCCGGCAGGGGGTCGGGTTCTCCGCCCAAGGCCACGATCAACTGCGTGGCGCGCTGTTGCAGGTCCACCCCCGCCTCGGCGTCCTGACGCAGGGTTTGCAGCCGTGTCAGCGCCGCTTCGGTCTCTCCCTCTGATATGTCGATCAGGGCCAGCTGTTCTTCCGCGAGCAGACGCAGCGGCGCACCGGGCTGCGCCAACGCCTCGAACTGCTGACGCCGATCGGCGGCAGGCAAATCGTCGCCCTGCAACAGCAACGCCTTGAACGCCGCGATCTGGCGATAGATCTCGGCCAGTTCGCCGTTGACCGCAACCTGGTTCAGCCCATCCACCGCCGCTTCGGTCGTGCCGGCCCCGGCCTCGGCCGCGGATGTCAGCATCTGCAGGATCGCTTCGCCACCCGCCGACGGCGCCTCGATTTCCGATAGCCGTGCGGCGCGTTCGGCCGATCCATTTTCCGAAAGCGCGGCAATGATCTCGTCCCCCAGCCGTTCCGCGGCCGCGGTCGCCTGTGCCTTTCGGTACTCGTTGAAGGCCGCCCCGCCAACAATGGCAACCACGGCCAGGGCGCCGATCCAACCCCAGCGTTTGAGCAACAGAAAAAGGCGGTCCCGGCGGACTTCCTCCGTCACCTCGTCGATGAAACTGTCAGTGTCGCTCATCCGGCCCCCCGGGCTTTGTTGCGTGTAACGCGCTTGTCATACCCCGCCCCAACCCGCAAGCCAAGTGTCGCGAACCGCCCAAATGGCAAGACTTGCGCGCCAATCTCAAAAAAAATAAACTGAACTGGTCGGTTTAGTATGGACAAGCCCCAACCCAAGCCCCATCTGTCACGAAGTGCTTAGAATTGATCACGCCGGGACACGTTTGAGAAAGGCACGAGATGCGATTGATTCCGATCCTCACCGCCATACTGGTGACAGCCGTATTGTACCTGCTGGTCTTCGAACGTGATGCCCTGCTGGCCTTTGCGGGTTATGACGCCTCCGCCGAGCAGGCGGAAAGTGCCGAAGACGCGCCCCAGTCCAGCGCCGCCGCGATCGCTCCGGACGCCGTGGGTGTGGTGGCCTTGCGCTCGACCGCGCGCGAGATCGACAGCGCCGTGTTCCTGCGCGGTCAGACCAAGGCGAACCGCCAGGTCGAAGTGCGCGCCGAAACCACATCGACCGTGATCTCCGAACCCAAGCGCAAGGGGGCCTTTGTCGAAACCGGCGATCTGTTGTGCGAACTGGACGCGGGAACGCGCCATGCGAGTCTGGCCGAGGCCATTGCCCGCAAGACCGAGGCCGAAAGCCGCAAACCCGAGGCCGAGGCCAAGCTGGACGAAGCGCGAGCGCGGCTGGCAGAAGCGGAAATCAACTATGTCGCTGCGAACAAGCTCTCGCAGACCGGCTATGCTTCGGAAACCCGCCGGATCGCCGCCGAAGCGGCCATGCGCGCCGCTGAGGCGGGCATCAAGACGGCCGAGGCCGGTCTGGAAACCACCAATGCGGGCATCGAAGCGGCAAGCGCCGCCGTTGCCGCCGCCGAGCGTGAGATCGATCGGCTGACCATCGAAGCGCCCTTCGATGGGCTTCTGGAAAGCGACACCGCTGAACTGGGCAGCCTGATGCAGCCCGGGTCTCTCTGCGCCACCGTGATCCAGCTTGACCCGATCAAGCTGGTGGGTTTCGTGCCGGAAACCGAGGTGAACCGTGTTTCGGTCGGCGCCCTGGCCGGGGCAACCCTGGCGACGGGGCTCGAAGTGCAGGGCCGGGTCACTTTCATCAGCCGGTCGGCGGATGAGACCACCCGCACTTTCGAGGTCGAAATCACCGTTCCCAACCCGGATCTGAAGATCCGCGATGGCCAGACCGCCTCGATCGCGATTTCGGCAGACGGCGCAAAGGCGCATCTGCTGCCACAGTCCGCGCTGACGCTGAACAACGACGGCCAACTGGGCGTCCGGACGGTGACGGCGGAGAATGTCGTGGATTTCGTGCCGGTCCGCCTGCTTCGGGACTCGTCGGATGGCGTCTGGCTGGGCGGGTTGCCTGAAACGGTGGACGTCATCGTCGTCGGACAGGAATTCGTCACCAAGGGCGTCGCCGTCGCGCCGACCTACCGGGAGGCGTCCGAATGATCGGCATCGTCGACTGGGCCGCATCGCGCGCCCGAATGGTCCTGGCCTTCATCGCGATCTCGCTTGTCGTGGGCGGATTCGCCTATGTGAGCCTGCCCAAGGAGGGCGAGCCGGATATCGAAGTGCCTGCGATCTTCGTATCGGTCCAGTTTCCCGGCATCTCGGCGGAAGACAGCGAAAACCTGCTGATCAAGCCGATGGAGACCGAGCTGGCCGATCTCGATGGTCTCAAGAAGATGACTTCGACCGCCGCCGAAAACTATGCGGGCATTGCGCTGGAGTTCGAGTTTGGCTGGGACAAGACCGCCGTAACCGCCGATGTGCGCGATGCGATGAACGCGGCGCAGGCGAAATTTCCTGACGGCGCCGAACAGTACACGCTCACCGAGTTCAATTTCTCGGAATTTCCGATCGTCATCGTCAACCTGACCGGCGCGGTGCCGGAGCGGACCATGGCGCGGATCGCGAAGGATCTGCAGGACGATCTGGAGGCGCTGGATGCGGTGCTGGAGGCCGGGATCGCCGGCAACCGCGACGAATTGCTGGAGGTCGTGATCGACCCGCTGCGGCTGGAAGCCTACAACGTCACCGCCGCCGAGCTGATCAACGTGGTGCAGAACAACAACCAGCTGATCGCGGCGGGCGAGGTCGAGACCGAGCAGGGCACGTTTTCGGTCAAGATCCCCTCCTCGTTCAAGACCGCCAGAGACGTGTACGGGCTGCCGATCAAGGTCAATGGCGACCGGGTCGTGACCTTGGGCGAACTGGCCGAGATCAACTATACCTTCGAAGACCGCAAGGGCACCGCCCGTTTCGACGGCGAATCGACCGTCGCGCTGCAGGTGGTCAAGCGCAAGGGATTCAACCTGATCGACACCGTCGCGCTGGTCAAGGAAACGGTGGCCAAGGCACAGGACAAATGGCCCGACGAACTCAAGGCGGCCGTGCAAGTCGGCACCTCCAACGACCAGAGCCGCGTCGTCGGCTCGATGGTCAGCCAGCTGGAAGGGTCGGTCCTGACCGCCATCGCACTGGTCATGATCGTGGTGCTGGCATCGCTCGGCTCGCGCGCGGCGCTGCTGGTGGGCTTTGCGATCCCCACGTCGTTCCTGCTGTGCTTCGCATTCCTGGCGCTGATGGGCGTCAGCATCTCCAACATCGTGATGTTCGGTCTGATCCTTGCCGTGGGGATGCTGGTGGATGGCGCCATCGTGGTGGTGGAATATGCCGACAAGCGTATCAAGGAAGGCGTCGGACCGATGCACGCCTATGTCGAGGCGGCGCAACGGATGTTCTGGCCCATCGTGTCATCCACCGCGACCACGCTCTGCGCCTTTTTGCCCATGCTGTTCTGGCCCGGCATTCCGGGTGAATTCATGGGCATGTTGCCGGTCACGCTGATCTTCGTGCTGTCGGCCTCGCTGGTCGTCGCCTTGATCTATCTGCCGGTGATGGGCGGTGTCTCGGGCCGTCTGAGCCGGGTTTTCGACCGCATCTCCAACTGGCTGCGCGCACGGACCCCTTGGCTGGTGCGCGCCGCGCTCGTGCCGCCGTCGCTGTACCTGATCTTCCTGGGCGCGATGCAGGTTCTGAACCCGCACTACCTCTTGCCCGAAGGTGCCCCGGGCGGCACGATGTTCGGGGTATTCGTGTTCCTGTTCGGTGCCTTTGCCGGATCGGTCACGTTGGGCGCGGCGCGCATCGAGCGCACCGAGGATCACGTCCATTCCGCCAAGGAGCACACGCCGTTCGGCCATGTGATCAAGTTCATCGCCGGCAACCCGATCATGCCGATCGTGTCGATTGCAGTTGTCGCCTTTGCCGTCGTCATGGTCATCAGCACCTATGCCGAGAACAACCGCGGGGTCGAGTTCTTCGTGGACAGCGAACCGGAACAGGCGACCGCCTATGTCCGGGCGCGGGGCAACCTGTCCCTGTCCGAAAAGGACGCGATGGTGCGCGCCACGGAAGAGGTGATCGCATCGCACCCGGCCATCACCAATGTCTTCGCCTTCGCCGGCGAGGGCGGGCTCAACCAGAACACCGGCGGCTCTCAGGCCCCGGCGGACACGGTCGGGCGCGTCCAGTTCGAGATAATTCCGTGGGAGGACCGGCCCAAAGTGCAGGAACCCATCGCGGGCGGACGATTCTCGCGCGAGGTGGTCGCGCCGGACTATGACGGCGACAATGTCGTGGATCAGCTCAACGCCGAACTGGCGAAGCTGCCCGGTTTCGAGGTGGAAATCGAGGTTCTGGGGCGCGGCCCGGCCTCGGCCAAACCCGTGCATCTGCGCATCAAGGGGGACGACTGGGGCGATCTGACGGCTGCGACCGAGTTGGCGCGGGCCAGGTTCGAAGACACGCCCGGCCTGATCCGGATCGAGGACAACCTGCCCCTGCCCGGCATCGACTGGCAGATCGACGTGGACGTGGCCAAGGCCGGCCGGTTCGGCGCCGATGTGGCGACCGTGGGCGCGATGGTGCAGCTGGTGACGCGCGGCATCCTGCTGGGCGAGATGCGGCCCGAAAGCAATGACGAGGAAATCGAGATCCGCGTACGCCTGCCCGAGGAGGACCGGGTTCTGTCCACGCTCGACACGCTCAAGGTCCGAACCTCGGACGGGCTGGTGCCACTGTCGAATTTCGTCACGCGCCAGCCGGTCAAGAAGCTGGCACAGATCAACCGCGTCGATCAGGAGCGGTACTATGACGTCAAGGCGGACGTGGAGAGCGGTTTGACCAAGATCTTCGGCACCGACGAAGACGGTTCGAGCCGGACGCTTGCCATCGTGCGCGAAGTGGCGGAAGGGGCCGCCCCCCAAGGCGCCACGGTTGAGCGTGCGGACGGCAAGCGCTATGAGCTGGTCGAACTCGTTGGTGCAGCGACACTGGACTCCGTCAACAGCGCCGTGTCGTCGGGACAGGCGCAGTTCGCGCCGATCAATCCGAACGAACGCATCGCCGAACTGACCAGGTGGCTGGACACCAACCCCTTCCCCAACTCCCTCAGCTGGGAATGGACGGGCGATCAGGAAGATCAGGCCGAAAGCCAGGAGTTTCTGTCCAAGGCGTTTCTGGCCGCCTTGGGGCTGATGTTCGTGATCCTGCTGGCGCAGTTCAATTCGTTCTACAATTCCGTTCTGGTGCTGCTGGCCGTGGTTCTGTCCACCACCGGCGTGCTGATCGGGATGATGGTGATGAACCAGCCCTTCTCGATCATCATGACCGGGACGGGTATCGTGGCGCTGGCGGGGATCGTGGTGAACAACAATATCGTGCTGATCGACACCTATCAGGAATACAGCCGCTACATGCCCCGGATCGAGGCCATCGTGCGTACTGCCGAGGCGCGCATCCGCCCGGTGCTGCTCACCACGTTGACCACGATGGCGGGCCTTACGCCGATGATGTTCGGCCTGTCGCTCGATTTCATCAACGGCGGCTATTCCATCGACAGCCCCACCGCATTGTGGTGGAAGCAATTGGCGACGGCGGTGGTCTTTGGCCTGGGCATCGCCACGGTGCTGACCCTGATCGTCACGCCGTCGTTCCTGGCGCTTCGGGTCTGGTTCTCGACCTACGCGATCTGGTTGGGTCGGGTGCTGGCCCGCCTGACCGCCGGCCGATCCAGCCGCATCGCGCGGGACATGGCCCTGGGCCGCGCGGCGCGGCAGATGCAGGCAACCGAGATCATTTGGGATTGGGGCGTTCAGAAACCCGAGCCGGTGCCGCCGTCAAAGGACCACGCAGACCTGAACGATCCATCGCCTTCGACCCCGCTCAAGGCTGCGGAATAACGGCTTGTCGCGCGGCCGTTCGGCAGCGGCATGAAGTGATCGGGCCGTTCGGCAGGCAGAGGCTCAGGCGGCCTCTGCATCCGCCTGTTGCCGACGCCAGAGCTGGGAATAGCGGCCGCCACGCGCCAGAAGCTCGTCATGCCGGCCCTGCTCGACGATCTCGCCGCTTTCCAGCACCACGATCTGATCCGCCTCGGCAATGGTGCTGAGCCGGTGCGCGATGGTGATCACCGTCCGCCCCTCGGCGGCGCGGGCCAGCGCGCCCTTGATCTCCTGTTCGGTCTCGGTGTCGAGCGCCGAGGTCGCTTCGTCCAGCAGCAAGATCGGCGGGTTCTTGAGCAAGGTCCGGGCAATGCCGACCCTCTGTTTCTCGCCGCCCGAGAGCTTCAGGCCGCGTTCGCCCACCCGTGTTTCATACCCCTCCGGCAGCGAGGCGATGAAGTCGTGGATCTGCGCGGCACGGGCGGCCGATTCGACCTCGGCCTGGCTTGCACCCTCGCGACCATAGGCGATGTTGTAGCGGATGGTGTCGTTGAACAGCACCGTATCCTGCGGCACCACCCCGATGGCGGCGTGCAGGCTGGCTTGCGTCACGTCCCGCACGTCCTGCCCGTCGATCCTGAGCGCACCGCCGGTCACGTCGTAGAACCGGAACAGCAAGCGCCCGATGGTGGACTTGCCCGATCCGGTCGCCCCGACGATGGCCACGGTCTGACCGGCCGGCACCGTCAGCGACACCCCCTTGAGGATTTCCCGGTCCGGTTCATATCCAAAATGCACGTCCTCCAGCGTGACCTCGCCCCCATTCACCTTCAACGCCGCGGCGCCGGGCTTGTCGGTCACTTCCGAGGGCTGTTCCAGCAGATCGAACATCTGCCCCATGTCCACCAGAGCCTGCCGGATTTCGCGATAGACCGTGCCAAGAAAGTTCAACGGCACGGTGATCTGGATCATGTAGGCATTGACCATGACGAAATCGCCGACCGTCAGCGTGCCTTGCTGCACACCGAACGCCGCCAGGACCATCACGCCGATCAGGCCGCAGGTGATCAGGAAAGACTGGCCGAAGTTCAGAAAGGCCAGCGAATACGCAGTTTTCAACGCGGCCTGCGCGTAGGCTTTCATCGATGTGTCATACCGATGAGCTTCGCGCTCTTCGGCGTTGAAATACTTGACGGTTTCGAAATTCAGCAAGCTGTCGATGGCGCGTTGGTTGGCCTCGGTATCCTGGTCGTTCATCTCGCGGCGCAGCTTTACCCGCCATTCGGTCACGGTGAAGGTGAACCAGATGTAAAGCACGATGGTCACGGCGACGACCACCAGATACCAGATGTCGAACAGCCACATCAGGACGATGGCGACCAGCGCCAGCTCAAGGATCAACGGCCCGATCGAAAACAGCAGAAAGCGCAGCAGGAATTCTACGCCCTTCACGCCGCGTTCGATGATCCGGCTCAATCCGCCGGTGCGGCGGGTGATGTGATAGCGCATCGACAACGCGTGAATGTGCCGAAAGGTCTCCAGCGCCAGCGCCCGCAGCGCCCGTTGCCCCACCGGGGCGAACAGCGCATCGCGCAATTGCTGAAACCCCACGGTCAACATCCGCGCCACGCCATAGGCCACCGTCAGGCCCACCGCCCCCAGCGCTAGCGGCGGAACGCCCTCGTTCGCCAGGCTGTCCACGGCCCCCTTGTAGAGGATCGGCGTGTAAACGGCGATCAGCTTGGCCAGCACCAGCATCGCCATCGCCAGCACCACCCGCTTTTTCACCCAGCTCTCATCGTGGGGCCAAAGATACGGCGCCACCTTGCGGATGGTGCGCCAGCCCGACCGCCGCTCGTGCTCGGCTGGCATGTCGCTGGAATGCAAAGGGGTCAATCGTCTCATCACGTACCTTGTCTGCGGTCGCAGATAACCCTGGACCGGCGAAAGGCCAGTGGTACCGCGTCACTCGGGTATGGTAAAGACCTGCCCCGGATAGATCAGGTCGGGGTCGCGGATGGAGTCCTTGTTGGCCTCGAACACCTTCACGTACAGGATGCCGTCGCCGTAGCGTTCGCGCGAGATGGCCCACAGCGTGTCGCCCCGCTGAACCGTGACCGCCCGGATCGCCGGTGCCGATGTGGGCAGGCCGGCTGCGGCCACCGGTTCCGACGTGACTGCCGCAGGCGCTTCCGGATCCGCTGCGGACGCCGTTTCCCGCGCAGCGTCCGACGCGGTCGCTGGCGCGGGTTCGGATGCGGGTTGGGATTGGGGCTCGGTCGGTTGCGGCTTTGGCACGGCCGCCTGCAGCACCTCGATCGCCTCTCGCTTGAACGGAGTCTCAAGGCGGCTGACGACGGTTCCGGTGGCATCAACCTCGTCCAGCCGCAACGTGTAGATTCCCGGCTCGATCCCCTCGATCTCGCCCCGCCACCGTCCTTGATCGCCGGCTTCGAGATCCGCGATCAGCCGGTTGTCGAGGTAGAGCCGGATGATCGACCCCGCCCCGGAACGCCCGGACAGTTGGACATCGCCCGCCTCGGAATAACCGATGGTGTCGAGCGCGACCTGCCCTTTCGGTAGGTCCGCCTGCTTGGCCGTCGGCTGGACCAGTTCCACGCCTTCTTCACCGGATCGCAGAACCGCGACCTGATCGCCTGGTTCGCTCACCGTGTCTTGGGCGGGTGCGACCTGCGGTGCATCCGAGGTTGCAACGGAAGCCGCGTCTTCGGCGGCTGGTTCCGCGACCTCATCGGTTTCCGACAAGCCCGCCACATCGGCAGGTTCGGCAGGCTGGTCGGATCCCACGGTTTCGCCCCCGTTTTCCGGGGCCTGCGCCACGTCGGTTTCGCTTCCTCCGCCGCTGCCCGCGGGCGCTCCGGCATTGTCCGTCTGCTCTGCCTCCTCCGGCGCGGTTTCGGCATCCGCCGACGCGGTATCCGCGGCTGGGACTTCCGGCTCGGGCCCAGCTTCCCCGACCTTCTGGGGTTCCGGTTCGGGAATGGCCGCAATCAGATAATCGTCCGAACGTGCGTTTTGGTCATCTGACCGAGCCTCCAGAACCAGGCCACGCGCCGCATCGCTGAAGGGCACGGTCACGAACTCGGCGAATTTTCCGGTACCATCGACCTCGAAGGCATGGATTTCCGCACCATCCAACAGAACGGTCACGCGGCTGCCCGGCTCGGCGCTGCCCGAAAGGAGCGATGTTCCGTCCCGCTCGACATAGATCTGGTCGAGTGTCGGGGCGGCAAGGCCCGTCTGGGCCGTCTGTTCCTTTTCCTCCTGTTCCGCCGCGCCGTCCGCATCGGCAGTCTCTCCCTCACCTGCGGCCTGGTCCTGTGTCTCGGTGGAGTCCGGAGCCGCCGCGACGACCTGTTCGGTCGCTGACTCGGGCGCAGCCGCCTGTTCGACGGCCTGCGGTGCCGGTTCAGGTTCGCCTTGGAAGATGCCGAAATAGTACAGAAGTCCAGCCCCGATCAGGGCAGCCCCGCCTGCGAGCAGCCCCCAAGTGACTCCCCCGCGTCCAGAATTGGCAGACATCTCTCTCCTTTCAGTCCGTGGCTCGCGTCCATCCCCATGTTCGCTCTCGCGCCACGCAGTTGAGCCAATCTATCAATCTCGCTATCACGGGTCAAAACTTCTGACACAAGCCCGGAAAGGCCCTCATATGTTCCAGAAATCCGTCTGTGTGTATTGCGGGTCACGCAATGGCGCAAACCCAGCCTATTGCGATGCCGCCAAGGAATTCGGCGGCTTGCTGGCAAGGGAAGGCTGGAGATTGGTCTACGGCGCCGGCGATGTGGGCCTGATGGGCGAGGTCGCGCGCGCCGCGCAGGCGGCGGGCGGCGAGACGTTCGGCGTGATCCCGGTGCATCTGGTCCGCCGCGAGGTCGGCAAGACCGACCTGACCCATTACGTGATCACCGAGACCATGCACGAGCGCAAGAAGGTCATGATCATGAATGCCGATGCGGTGGTGGTGCTGCCCGGCGGCCCGGGGTCGCTGGACGAGCTGTTCGAGGCGCTGACCTGGAGGCAGTTGGGTCTGCATGACAAACCGATCCTGGTGCTGAACGTGGACGGGTACTGGGACAGGCTGCGGTCGCTTCTGGACCAGGTGATCGATCAGGGCTTTGCCGACCCGTCGCTGGCCGGGTTCCTGATCTGGGCCGACACACCGAGCGCCGCGATGGACGCCCTGCGCCGCGAGCTTTCACGATAGGCAGGTCAGTTCACTCGGCCACGGCACGTGGCAAGCCTGTACCTTCGGCCTCGACCTCGCGGAACAACCAGTCGCGAAACTCGCGGATCATCGGGTCGCCGGCGCGCGCCTCGGGATAGGCCACAGAATAGATCACGGTCGGTATCGTCACTTGGTTGAACAGCCGTACCAGCCGGCCCGAAGCCAGGGTACCCCGCACCATCGCGTCATAGGCCAGACTCACTCCCTGACCCCGTTCGGCCGCGGTGGTCGCCAGTTCGCAATTGGGAAACACTGGCCCACGCGGCATCTCGGGTGGCGGCAAACCGGCGGCAGCGAACCATTCAATCCAAGCATCGCCAGTCTCGTCATGCATCAGCGGCACCCGCAGCAGGTCTTCGGGCGCCGCGATGGCGGCTCGCGCACGCAAATCCGGCGCGATCACCGGATAGCGGTGCGAGCGCATCAGCGGTTCGGTGCGGATGCCGGGCACGGGGTCGTCGGACCACTGGATCACCAGATCACTGTCATTGATGGCAAAATCGGTTGATGGTGCGCCGGTGGAGACCCGCAACCGAACCCTGTCGCCAAAGCTCAACCGGTCCAGCCGGGGCACCAGCCAGCGCGCGGCGAAACCCGGCGTGCACAAGACTCTGAACGGGCGCTGCCCGGCATCCCGAACCGTCCGCGTGGTTTCGTCGAAGGCATCCAGCAACCCGGTCAGCTTGCCGGCATAGCTGCGCCCGGTCAGCGTGAGCGTCACTCGGTTGCCATCACGTTCGAACAGCGCCGTGTCCAGATAGGCTTCTAGCGCCCGGATCTGGTGGCTGATCGCCGAAGGCGAAAGGCACAACTCCTCGGCCGCACGCTTGAAGCTGCCGTGCCGTGCTGCGGCCTCGAAGGCCCGGACGGCGGAGAATGGAGGAAACTTGCGCGCCATGCCAGGTGAATTTCCTTCAACCGCAGATGAATAATGACCTTTTGCACCGAACTCGTGGCAATCCTAGCATCATTTCCACTACTTCCCAAATCCGGCGGAGACTGTCATGCCGACCCCATTGCGTGCAAGTCCCTGGCTGGCCTGTACACTTCTCGCAGTGTTGCTGGCGCTGGCACCCGTGCCAGGCTTGGGAAGCCCGTCCGACCCCCTCGCCTGGCGAAAGGCAAACAGTCTGCCAGCACTGGTCGAGAGCTTGGAGGCCTGGCTCGACGCCCACGCTCCCTGGCCACGAAAACCCGACCGTCCGGCCCTGCTCTGGATCGGCCGTGAACAGGCCTTCGCGCTTGCAGGTTCGCAATTCTCGGCGCATGGCGGCAATCCGCGCGGACTGTACGATCCTCGGACCCAGACCATCTATCTGATGCGTCCGTGGTCACCGACTGACCCGCGCGACGTGAGCGTATTGCTGCACGAACTTGTGCACCACCGCCAACATGGCGCGCAGCACTGGGTCTGCCCTGGCGCTCAGGAATTGTCCGCTTACCGCCTTCAGAGGGATTGGCTTGTCCGGTTCGGGCTTGAACCGGAGGTCAACTGGATCGCCGTCGTGCTCGAGGCCGGCTGCACCCCGCGCGACTTCCATCCCGACTGAGCAGCGCTGGGCGCGTGCGGCCGGTAAGGCAAGCCTTCCTCGGGAACCGTTTGCGGAATAGAGTTCCGGCGCTGGTTGGGTCCGCGCGGCAAGCCGTTCGTAGTCCTGACTGGCGACGGCGACTGTGACCGGCTGCGCGATCCTTTGACCAAATCGCGTTCAGGGCTTTGCCGACCCGTCGCTGGCCGGATTCCTGATCTGGGCCGACACGCCGAGCGCCGCGATGGACGCCCTGCGCGCCGCTCTGTCCTGAGCCAGCGCCGCGACGGAAAAGACCGCGACGGCGGACCAGATCAGCGCAAAGGCGATCTGGTGGGACAGGTTGAAAGGTTCCCCGAAGGCGAGGACCGCGCACAGAAACTGCAGCGTGGGGTTGATGTACTGCAGGACGCCGACGGTGGACAGCCGCACCCTGCGCGCAGCAAAGCTGAACAGGATCAGGGGGACCGCCGTCATCGGGCCGGACAGGACGAGCAGCAGGCTGATCTGCCACCCTTGTCCGAAATGTCCCTGCCCGACGCCATGATACCACGCCAGAATGGCCAGCCAGATCGGCATGAAAATCAGGATCTCGCAGGTCACGGACACGACGGGGCCGAGCGGCAGGCTCTTCTTCAGAGCGCCATAGATGGCAAAGGTGACGGCCAGTATCAGCGCGATCCAGGGCGGCACTCCGGACCCCAGCGTCAGGACGACGACCGCGACCCCGGCCAGCGCCACAGCACCCCATTGCGCCGGGCCGAGTCGTTCGGAAAACCACGCCCAACCGATCAGAACGGTCGCGAGCGGAAACAGGTAATAGCCCAGCGAGGCCTCGGTCGCCCGCCCGATCTGGATCGACGTGATGAACAGGAACCAGTTGATCGAGATCATCAGGCCCGAGAGTGCGATCAGCGCAAGCCGCCTGCGCCCTGCGAGCGCGCCCTGCAGCTCTCCCAAGCGCCCTTGCGCGGCAAGAACGGCACCGAACAGGATGACGGACCAAAGCGTCCGGTGCGACAGCACCTCGAGCGGCGGCACCTCGGAGAGCATCTTGTAGAACAGCGGCGACAGGCCCCAGATCACACAGGCCGCGACCATGGCCGTGATGCCTTTCAGGGCGTCCGTCATTCCCGTTTTCCTGAGTTTGCTTTCACCTCTCATGCTGATGCCCGCGACCCGACCGGAAGGCAAGCGGGGAGGATCGCCGCGCAAACAAAAACCCCGCGCCGGCAAGCGCGGGGTTCGCATCCGATTGTCGGTCGGGCGTCACATCCGCGAGGCGACGTTTTCCCAGTTCACCAGGTTGTTCAGGAAGTTGTCCAGGTACGCGGGGCGCTTGTTGCGGAAGTCGATGTAATAGGAATGCTCCCACACGTCGCAGCCCAGCAGCGCAGTCTGGCCGAAGCACAGCGGGTTCACGCCGTTTTCGGTCTTGGTCACGGCCAGCGAACCGTCAGCGTTCTTGACCAGCCACGCCCAGCCCGAGCCGAACTGACCGGCGCCGGCAGCGGCGAACTGCGACTTGAACTCGCCGACCGAGCCGAAGCTTTCAACCAACGCCTTTTCCAGCTCGCCCGGCATCTTCGACTCGCCCGGACCCATCATTTCCCAGAACTGGTTGTGGTTCCAAAGCTGGCTGATGTTGTTGAAGATGCCGTTCTGTGCGACGGCCGACTTGTCATAGGTGCCAACGATGATCTCTTCCAGCGACTTGCCATCCCACTCGGTCCCGGCGATCAGCTTGTTGCCGTTGTCGACATAGGCCTTGTGGTGCAGATCGTGGTGATATTCCAGCGTTTCCTTCGACATCCCCTTGGATGCCAGCGCGTCATGTGCATAAGGAAGATCAGGAAGTTCAAAAGCCATCTTGGCCCCCTGTTGAAATGAATGTTGCGGTTCCCAAGGTTACATGCTTTGGCAACGCCGCAAGGTCAAGGGCCGAGACAGGAAAACCCGGAGGCCCGCGATGCTGACACAGGCGCGCAAGATGTTCTACCGCGCCCGCGGATATTATGCGGGCCGCCTGAATGGTGAGCCGTTCCGGCTGGACCCGTACCATTCCAAGTTCTGGCGCAAGGCCGAAACCGGCGCGTGGGAGCCCGAGACCTTCGCCATTCTGGACCGGCACCTTTCGCCTGACCGCGATTATCTGGATATCGGTGCGTGGATCGGCCCGACGGTTCTATATGGTGCGCGAAAGGCGCGGCATGTCTGGTGTTTCGAGCCGGACCCGACGGCGTTTCGGCATCTGGCCTGGAACCTGGAGTTGAACGACCTCCGCAACGTCTCGGCCTTTGGCGTGGCGCTTGCGGACGGGTTCGGCGTGACCCGGATGGCTTCGGTCCGCGGCGAGCCGGGAGATTCCACAAGTTCGCTCCTGCTTGACGGCGCGCATGGCTGCGATGCCCTGACGATCACCTGGGATCAGTTCAAGGCCGCAAATGACCTGTCGGGCGTCTCGCTGGTGAAGATGGACATCGAAGGCGCGGAGTTCGCGGTGCTGCCGACCATGCTGGACTGGCTGAAACAGCAGCGACCTGCCTTGCTGCTTTCTACCCATGCCCCCTATCTGGAGGCCGAAGCCCGGCGCGAGAAACTGGCCAAGCTGGCGGAGGATTTGTCCTTTTACACCAATTGCCGGGACGACAAAGGGTCCACAGGATTTGACGCTGTTACCACACCGTGTGCGTTGCAGAAATTCCCGACATTTCTTTTTTCCGATTAGGCTTTCCCGCCATTCTTCACTTCGCCGCCTTGCAGGTTCCCGTCGCGCTGTTGCTTGAACGGCCAACACTCGCCCGCATCGTGAGCTGCATGGATCTTGGGTTCAGCCAAGCGGTATAAACGACACTGGCGGTCGTCTCATAGTCCTGCAACGTCATGCCTTCCACAATTCGTTTCCTGCGGGTGGGCATCTTTTTCAGAGTCCACCGCAACTTGTAACTGCCGTCGGACTGTTCCTTGAATTTGACCTGCTTCGCCGCCTTTTCAGCAAATTGAATGATTGGGTCATACGCTGTCGCAGCTTTGTTGGCAGCATCGATTACATAAACACTTTGACTGGGGATCCATCCCAATCCCGAACTTGTCATATCACCGCATTCGTATTTTCTCGGTGCAGCGGTTGCGAGAACGGGTAGCGAAATCAAAAAAACTACGTAGAACAACTTGAACAAAAGGTGCCTCCAATCCGTTTGAAGGCACCTTATGTTCAGAATTTAGTCGCTACAACCTATAAGAGATTTAGCTCAAAAAACACCGACCGCGCTGCCCGGCTGCGCGGCCACCTTCAACAGCTTGAACACGTAGTCGGCGACCGAGCGGAAGCAGACCACGCGGAACGTCTCGGCATCGTCCATCCAGAACGCCCCCGCGACCTGCGCCAGACGCGTCCGACGGATCTGGCCGGGCTTGAAAGCCTCGGGCGAGAAATCGACCGGCGCAACCTTGCCCAGAACCTCGCGTGCGCTCGGACCCGCGACCCGGAACACCGCCCGCGCGTCCGAGACGTTGACCGCCAAGGCATGCACGCCACCCAGCGCGCCCTTCATGGCGGCCAGTTTGGCCTCGACCTCGGCGTAGGGAACAAGCACCAGCAACTCGTCGGGCGACATCCAGCACACGCCGGTATCGCCATGCACGAAGGCCTCGCGTTGGCCGGGCATCTTCTGTCCCGTGGCGTCCTTGACTGCCTTGATCACGAGTTTGTCGGACAGGTCGCCGCGCAGGGTGATCATCCCCTGCAGGCCGCATTCCTCGATCCGGGCGATGCCGTCAAAGCTGGCGTGGTTCAGTGCGCTGATGGGTTCAGGCATTCTGCTTCTCCCCGTCCTTGTCGTAGAACACCGGGTCCACGATCTTGGCCTTGTAGATTTTGTCGTCGGTGCCTGGGAACTCGATCACGTCGCCCACGCGGTTCGGCCCGTTCTTGACCAGCCCCATGGCGATGCCCCGACCCAGATTGGCCGAGTAGTAGGTTGAGGTCACGCGCCCGATCACGTTGCGCTGACCGTTGGCGTTCACGCCCTCGCCCACCGCATAGGCCCCGTCAGGCAGAACCGATCCATCCACAGTTTCCAGACCCACCAGTTTCCAGCGGTCCGGGTCGGTCATGTGCGACCGTTCCTGCGCGCGCTTGCCAAGGAAATCCTCTTTCTTCTTCGAGATCGCCCAGTGCAGCCCCAGATCCTGCGGGATCACGGTGCCGTCGGTCTCGTCCCCGATCATGATGAAGCCCTTCTCGGCGCGCAGAATGTGCAGACATTCCGTGCCATAAGGCATCACGCCGAACTCTTTGCCGGCCTCCATCAGGGCATCCCAGAAGGCCTGACCCTGGCTGGCGGGCACCGCGATTTCATAGGACAGCTCGCCTGAGAACGAGATGCGGTAGGCCCGGCAGTCGAAGCCGCCGATCTGGCCGTCGCGCCACTCCATGAAGGGCAGCGCCTCTTTGCTGGCATCCATGCCGCCGAGTTTCTCCAGCACCTTGCGGGCGTTGGGGCCGACCACGGCGATCTGGGCGTATTGCTCGGTCACGTTGGCGACATAGACCTTCCAGTCCCACCACTCGGTCTGCAGCCATTCCTCCATATGGGCATGGATGCGCTCGGCGCCGCCGGTGGTGGTGTGGCACAGCCAGGTGTCCTCGTCGATGCGCGCCACCACGCCGTCGTCGATCAGAAAGCCGTTTTCCGAGCACATCAGGCCATAACGGCATTTGCCGACCTTCAGCGTGGACATCATGTTGGTGTACATCATGTCCAGAAACTTGCCCGCATCCGGCCCCTTGACGATCAGCTTGCCCAGCGTCGAGGCATCCAGCAGCCCGAGGTTTTCGCGGGTGTTTCTGACCTCCCGGTTCACCGCGTCATGCACGGATTCCCCGGCCCGCACATAGGCATAGGGGCGCCGCCAGTGGCCCACCGGCTCCCAATCGGCGCCGTTCCGGTCATGCCAATTGTGCATGGGCGTGCGGCGGATCGGCTGGAACACTTCGCCCCGCGCCTCTCCCGCGATGGACCCCATCGAGATCGGGGTATAGGGAGGGCGGAAGGTGGTGGTGCCAACCTTGGGAATCTCGGATTCCAGTGCATCAGCAAGGATCGCCAGTCCGTTGATATTGCTGAGCTTACCCTGATCCGTCGCCATGCCCAAAGTGGTATAGCGCTTGGTGTGCTCGACGCTCTCATAGCCTTCGCGGGCGGCCAGTTGCACGTCCGAAACCTTTACGTCGTTTTGGAAGTCCAGCCAGGACTTCATGCGCAGTTGCACCTCGGCCTTGGCAGGCATCAGCCAGACCGCCTGCATGGGCGCTTCGGTCTCGACCTCGCCCTGCGGCGCCTTGGTGTTCTTCGGCTTGAACCCGGCCGCCTTGGCCGCGGCCTTGCCGGCGGCATGGGCATCGGCCAGCACCTCACCCAGCGCCAGTGGCCCATTGGCCGAGCCCGCCGGGACAACGAAGCCTTCGCCGTTCGCGCCCAGCGGCGGGCGGTCGGGGTCGGGACGGAAATGGGCGTGGGTTTCGTCCCAGATCAACTTGCCGCCGCAATGCGACCACAGGTGCACGACCGGAGACCAGCCGCCCGACATGGCGACCGCATCGCATTCGACCTCTTCCCGAGCGCCGCCGATGCCTTCCTGGTTGCAGATCGCGACCTTCTTGACCCGCTTGCCGCCCTTGACCTTGGCGATGGCCTTGCCGGGATCGACCCGGATGCCAAGGCTGCGCGCCTCGTCCGCCAGTGGCCCGGCCGAGGGACGGGCATCGACCACTCGCAGCACATCCACGCCCGCCTGTTTCAGGATGATCGCGGTGCGGTAGGCGTCGTCATTGTTGGTGGCGACGATCACGCGCTCGCCCGGGGTCACGCCCCAGTTGACCACATAGTCGCGCATGGCCGAGGCCAGCATCACCCCCGGCACGTCATTGCCGGCAAAGGACAACGGGCGCTCGATCGCGCCGGTGGCCGTGACGACCTGCTTGGCGCGGATGCGCCACAGGCGGTGGCGCGGGCCTTGAGTGCCCGGTTTGTGGTCGGTCAGCCGCTCGTATCCCAGCACGTAACCGTGGTCATAAACCCCGGCCCCCATGCAGCGCGACCGCATGGCGACATTGTCCATTGTTTCGAGTTCGGAAACCAATTGTTCCACGAACTTATCCACAGGCTCGTCGTTGACGGTGCCGCCATCCACGGGCGCGCGGCCACCCCAATGGGCGGTCTGTTCGATCAGCATGACCTTGGCACCCGATTGCGCCGCGGCCTTGGCCGCCTGCAGGCCCGCAACACCGCCGCCGATCACCAAAACGTCGGTGAAGGCATAGAAGTGTTCATACGTGTCCGCGTCGCGGCTGTCCTTGTCAGGTGCCTTGCCAAGACCGGCCGACTGGCGAATGAAAGGCTCGTAGACGTGTTTCCAGAACGGTTTGGGGTGGATGAAGGTCTTGTAGTAGAAGCCCGCCGGCAGGAACCGCGCCAGCGCCGTGTTCACCGCGCCGATGTCATGGTCCAGGCTGGGCCAGTGGTTCTGCGAGATCGCGGTCTGGCCGTTGAAAAGTTCGGTCGTGGTGGCGCGCTGGTTCGGCTCGAACCGGTTTCCCTGCCCCAGACCGACCAGCGCGTTGGGCTCCTCGGCACCGCTGGCCACGACACCACGCGGGCGGTGGTATTTGAACGACCGGCCGACCATCATCTGGTCATTGGCCAGCAGGGCCGAGGCCAGCGTGTCGCCCTGATAGCCCTGCATCGAGGTGCCGTTGAAAGTGAACGTGACGGGTTTGGACCGGTCGATCAGCCGGCCCTGATCTGCGAGACGGGTGCTCATGTCATGCGGACCTTTCGCAAATGGAGGCGTCGGAGCCTCCGGCGGGAGTATTTTGGGCAAGATGAAGCATCAGGCGAAGTCTCTCCAATTCCAGCCGGGGCGTCTGACCGAGATCGCGTCGCGGATCTCTTGCGGCGGCTCGGTGGTCTGGGCGGAATAGGTGCCGAACACTTCGAGCGTGTTCGTGCAGCGCGCGGCGTGGAACCACTTGCCGCAACCGTTGCTGTGCCGCCAGCGTTCGAAATGGACGCCTTTGGGGTTTTCGCGCGCAAACAGATAGTCGTGGAATTCGTCATCCGACGACCCGGGGCCGTGGCGTTTGATATGGGCCTCGCCACCGGCAGTGAGTTCGGTTTCTTCGGCATCCACGCCGCAATAGGGACAATGGAGGATCAGCATGTGTTCATCCTTTCGGCGGCAAGCTGGCGGCGTTGGCCAGCGAGAGTTCGGTCAGTTTGGCGCGCAGTTCGGCGTCCTCGAAGGCGCCGGCATCGATTTCGACCATCCCGCCCATCGGGCGGCCGGTGAACGAAAGCGGTCGGGCGCCGGCCTCCAGAGCCTGGGCCTCGCGTTCCTTGCCGGGACGGTACATCGCGCCATCCCGTGTGACGCCGCAGACCATGTTGCCGTGCAGCAGGAAGCACAGACCGCCGAACATCTTCCTTTCGGTCAAACCCGGCTCCACGCCCAGATCGGCGCGCATGGTTTCGGCCATGGCTTCGGAATAGGCCATCACGCCGCTCCTTTTCGAACGGCCTTGCAACCGGGATGTGCGCGAGAACTCGACATCAATGCGCCACCCCTGCGGCCACGCTTTCGTCGATGAAGCGGCCTTCCTTGAACCGGTCCAGCGAAAACGCCTCGGTCAGCGGCGAATGCCCCGTGGCCATCAGCTGCGCCATGCCCCAGCCCGAACCGGGGATAGACTTGAACCCGCCGGTGCCCCAGCCGCAATTGATGAAGCAACCCTGGAGCGGCGTCTTCGAGATGATGGGCGAGCGGTCGCCGGTCATGTCCACGATGCCGCCCCATTGGCGCAGCATCTTCAGCCGCGAGATCATCGGGAAGGTTTCGACCAGCGCGCGGACGGTTTCCTCGATATGGTGGAAGCTGCCGCGCTGGGTGTAGTTGTTGAACCCGTCGGTGCCGCCGCCGATCACCATCTCACCCTTGTCGGATTGCGACATGTAGCCGTGCACGGTGTTGGCCATCACCACCACGTCCATGCAGGGCTTGATCGGTTCCGAGACCAGCGCCTGCAGCGCCAGCGACTCGACCGGCAGGCGGAAGCCCGCCATCTCGGCCAGCTGGCCCGAATGGCCCGCGACCACGATTCCCAGCTTGTCGCATTCGATGGCGCCCCTGGTGGTCTCGACCCCGGTGACGCGGCCGTTTTCCCGACGCACGCCGGTGACTTCGCATTTCTGGATGATGTCCATGCCCATGTTCGAGCAGGCGCGGGCATAGCCCCAAGCCACCGCATCGTGGCGCGCGGTGCCGCCGCGCTCCTGCCAGAGTGCGCCCAGAACCGGGTAGCGGGGCCCGTGAATGTTGATGATCGGCACCAGTTCCTTGACGCGCTCGGGGCCGATCCACTCGGTCTTTACGCCTTGCAAGGCGTTGGCATGGGCCGTGCGCTTGTAGCCGCGCACCTCATGCTGGGTTTGAGCCAGCATCATGACGCCGCGCGGGCTGAACATCAGGTTGTAGTTCAACTCCTGGCTGAGATCCTCATACAGCGCGCGCGCCTTCTCGTAGATCGCCGCCGAGGGATCCTGCAGGTAGTTCGACCGGATGATCGTGGTGTTGCGCCCGGTATTGCCGCCACCCAGCCAACCCTTTTCGATCACCGCCACGTTCTGGATGCCATAGTTCCGGCCCAGGTAATAGGCGGTCGCCAGACCGTGCCCGCCGGCGCCGACGACGATCACGTCATAGCGTTTCTTGGGCTCGGGCGAACGCCAGGCGCGTTCCCATCCGGTGTGGTAGCGCAGTGCTTCCCGCGCGACGGCAAAGGCTGAATAGTGTTTCATGAGCGAATCCGATCCGGTTCGTGACTTGGCGCAGATATGCCGCGCGGCCGGAGTTTACCCCTGCCATACTGCGCCGCAATAGAGCACTATTGCGACATGCCGTGGCCTCGCGGCCTTTTGCCTCTTTTTTCGCGTCCCACTCGGGTCTAGATGAGGGCAACACGCGGGAGTGCACATGACGTTCTGGATTCTGATACTGCTTTTGGCGCTGGTGGTCGCGGCGCTTCTGGTTCTCACCATGCTGCGCGGACGCCGCAACGGCGAACCTGCCGCCGCCTACGACCTGCGTGTCTACCGCGAGCAACTGGCCAGCGTGGATCGCGACCTGGCGCGCGGCGTGATCGCCGAGGCGGACGCCGATCGCGTGCGCACCGAAATCTCGCGCCGCATTCTGGCGGCGGACGCGCAGATGCGGCAGGAGCAAGCCGGCGGCGGTCCGGGCCGCGCGGCCACGATAACGGCCGCGGCGACAACGGCCGTGGTGCTGATCGGCGGCGGCGTATTGCTCTATGACCGGCTCGGCGCGCCGGGCTATGGCGACCTGCCGCTG
Organism: Ruegeria sp. BHSB196; assembly: GCF_059613135.1. Lineage (NCBI taxonomy): Bacteria > Pseudomonadati > Pseudomonadota > Alphaproteobacteria > Rhodobacterales > Roseobacteraceae > Ruegeria > Ruegeria sp. BHSB196. The sequence goes on along the minus strand of NZ_JBXWRY010000047.1, from coordinate 5,815 downwards.
TCCCTGCGGCTGGAAATGGCCGAGGAAAGGCGCGCCGAGCGGCCGGACCAGTCCGAAGCCGAAGCCCAGATGCCGGCCCAGCCTGAACCGCAGATCGACGAGAGCTATGCCAGCTTGCTGCAGCAATTGCGCGAGACGGTCGCGGGCCGGCCGGATGACCTTCAGGGGCATCTGCTACTGGCGCAGCACGAGGCGAATGTCGGCGATTTCCAGGCCGCCTATGCCGCGCTCCAGCGGGTGATCGAACTGTCGGGGGATGCGGCCAGCGCGGACAATTTCGCGGACAAGGCCGAGCTTATGATCCTGGCCGCGGGCGGGTATGTCTCGCCTCAAGCCGAAGCGGAACTGGTGCGCGCGCTCGAACGTGATCCCACCCACGGGCCGGCGCGGTATTACTGGGGCCAGATGCTGGCCCAGATCGGGCGGCCGGACCTGGCCTTTGGGTTGTGGGAGGAAACGCTGCGCACCTCTCCGCCCCATGCACCCTGGGCCGAGGCGATCCGCGCGCAGATCGAGGAACTCGCCTATCGTGCCGGCGCCGACTACACGCCGCCTGCGGCGCCGGCAGCCCCGCTGTCGGGCCCCTCCGATGAAGACGTTGCCGCGGCCAGCGACATGAGTGACGAAGAGCGCCAGGACATGATCCGGGGCATGGTCGAGGGGCTGTCCGACCGGCTGGCGACCGAAGGCGGCAGTCCCGAAGAATGGGCGCGGCTGATCACCGCCCTGACCGTCCTGGGAGAGACCGAACGCGCCATCGCCATCCGGGACGAGGCGCTTGCCGTGTTCGCCGGCAACGACACCGCCATCGACACAATCACCGGCGCAGCGCGCCAGGCCGGTCTGGGCGAATGATCCACGACGCATTCGAGGAGTTCGCATCCGCACTTTCACCGATGACCGCGCTGATGGGGCTGGATCTGGGCGAAAAGACGATCGGCGTTGCGGTGTCCGACCGCACGCGCGCCGTGGCGAGCCCGCTGGAAACGGTGCGGCGCAGGAAGTTCGGCCTCGACGCTGCTCGCCTTCTGGACATCGCATCCGAACGTGACATCGGCGGCATTCTTCTGGGCCTGCCGAAAAACATGGATGGCAGCGAAGGCCCGCGTTGTCAGTCCACCCGTGCGTTTGCCCGAAACCTGAGCGGATTGACCGACCTGCCCATCGGCTTCTGGGACGAAAGGCTCAGTACGGTTGCGGCAGAAAAAGCACTTCTTGAGGCGGATACGACACGAAAACGTCGCGGACAGGTGATCGACCACGTTGCGGCGGGTTATATCTTGCAGGGTGCGCTGGACAGGCTGCGCTTTCTCTAACGGGCCGGAGACCGTCGATGACGAACATGATCTGGAAAAGAAACGAGGTTGAAAGCCCTTGCGTCCAGATCTGCGTCGTTCACCCGACCGAGCGCATCTGCACCGGTTGCTATCGCACCATCGACGAGATCACCCGCTGGTCGAAAATGGACAGCAGCGAACGCGCCCAGATCATGGCCGAACTGCCCGCGCGCAAGCCACGCCTTGCCAAGCGGCGCGGCGGTCGCGCGGCGCGACTGGAGCGTTGATCCCGGTCACGTCTCGTTCAGACTGCACAAAAGGATCAGCCAGCGCCCGTCCGCCAGCCGCTTCAGCACGTTCAGCGATGTCCCTTGCTCGGTCGCGTCGCCTTCCGTGAACCGCGCGAGGCACCATCCGAGATCCTCCGCCTGTCCGGCATCGTCGATGACGATCCGTTTGCCCTCGCCCCCTTCCGACAGCCATTCCCGGTGGGTCCGTTCGATGGCATCGCGCCCGAATGCCGGCGGGCCATAGGGCGAAAAGAGGCTTGCCGAGTCGGAAAAGCACGCGGCGCAGCCCTCCGCGTCGCCCGCCCGGTAAGAAGCTGCGTAAGCGTCAAACAACGCCTGCAGTTCGCCCCGGAACGTCATTTCAGGCTCCTGGCGCGGCAGAGATCCATTCAGCCCGCGGCGAGCCACGCCTTTGCGGCCTGCATGTCATCTGCCGGGAAAAACTGCGTCTTCGCATTCACGATGTGCCGCCCGACGCGCTCGGCCATCCGCTGCCAAGTCTTGTCGCCGACGATCGCGGCGCGGTCCAGCAGGTTGGCATGGCCGCTGGCCAGGCGGAAATGTGCTGCCAGACCGGACAACCCCTGCCACCCGTCGAAATCCGTCAGGTCGATCAGCAGCCGGAACCCGTCCTTCTTGCGGATCAGCGCGTCCAGATCGCCCTCGGCCTCCTCATAGGCTTCGGGGTCCAGCTTTCCCATCAGCTTGACCTGAACGCAGGGACCGCCGAGATCGGTGACGTGAATTGACCCAAGGGACTGGCGAATCCAGCGGCGGGCCGTGTCCGCTTCGGCCAGTTCGAAGACCTGCACCGGGCACGGCAGAATCGGTGCGGCCAAACGCACGCCGTTCTGCACCCATTTCTGGTCGGCAACCACGGCGATCCGGTCGAATCCCCGCCAATGGCTGAGCCCCAGCATCGTATCGGCCCAGGCGGCGCTCAGGTCATAACCTTTGAACTCCTGCCCCATGACCACCAGCATCCGGATCCGGTCATGCTCTTTCAGAGCCGCTTCGATGGCGGGAACGAGCGTTTCGGAATAATCTGCGCTTGTGACTTCACCCGACAACTCGGCCTCGATCAGGGCGCCGTCCATCTGCGTTTCGATCGTAATCATTGTGTCAAATCTCCCCGTTTTACGAATTTTGACCGCAGGTTACGGGGATTCGATCCATTCGGCCACACCCCCCGGCAATTCGGGCCGGAAATAGGCGATCATCCGACCGTCCGGCCCGGCCGTGGCCTTCGCGCCCCAGGGGGCAACGCCGTGCAGGCACAAACGATGCACCAGATAGGCCTCGCCCGGTCGCGCGGAAAGCTCGACGCGCGGGCAACTCTCGAACACCTCGCGCCGCGCGGACTGATAGATGTCGGTCACGTCAACCTCGCGCAGTCGCGCCCGATCCGTTCCGTCGAAAACCCGCGCAAAAGCTGCGCGCATGATGTGATGACTGCCCTCCCAGACGACCATGGGAGCGGCATCCGCGCTGGCCTCGGTCAATGGTACGCCCAGTATCCAGGCGTGCGGCTCGTCCACATGCCGGCGGCGGTCCGGTCCGGCGGGTTTCAGCCCGTCCACATGCGCCGCATCGCGCCTGGCGCGGTAACGCGCGGCCGCTTCACCTTCGCCCCGGCGCGGTCGCGGATATCCGGGATAGACGACGGAGACCTGCGCCTTGTGCAAGACCGGCAGTCCCAGATGCCGGGCAATGAACGTGACGGCCTGACCGGACAACGGACCAGACCCCCCTACCCGACCCCGCGCGTCGTTGTTCAGCGCGTCAACGCCGATGAACCAAGTACCCTCGCACTCGTGCCATTGTGAATGGGCAGGATCGGTCACGGCCGCGCGCGCCGCAGGCAGGGCGTGGCGCACCCATTCCGCCAGGACCGGATCCCGGGGAAACCGGACCCAACCGCGACGAAAGAAATCTTCTACCATCCAAGCGCCTTGCGCAGCATGTTGAGCGCCACCAGCGTCAGGAAGACCGCAAAAACCCGCTTCAACGGCTTTGGATCCATCGCATGGGCCAGTTTCACGCCCCAGGGCGTGGTGATCATGGTCATTGCAATGACGATCGCAAAGGCAATCAGGTTGACCGCACCGATTGTCAGCGGCGGCCGGTGCTCGGGCGCGATCTCGTAGAACAGAAAGCCCAGGACACCGGGGACCGCAATGATCACGCCAAATCCGGCCGCCGTCGCCACCGCCCGGTGAATGGGTGTGTTGTAGAGGCTCATGAGTGGTACGCCGAAACTGCCGCCGCCGATGCCCATCAGAACCGACAGAAACCCCACCATCGGAGACAGGATGGCCCGACGCACGCCACCCGGCATGGCATCGCCCAACCGCCACTCGGACCGCCCAAGGCCCAGATAGGCACCGATCACCATGCCCAGAACGCCAAAAAGCGCCTGCAGGGCTTCGGTCCGCATGGCCGACGCCACCAAGACGCCCACAACCGCGCCGATCGCGATCCCCGGACCCCAGCGGCGCAGGATATCCCAGTCCACCGCGCCCTTGCGGTTGTGCGCCAGAACCGAGCGGATCGAGGTGACGACGATGGTGGCCAGCGAGGTCGCGAGACACATCTGCATCAGATGCGGCCCGCCATATCCAAGCGTCTGAAACGCATAGAAAAAAGCAGGAACCAGAACGATACCGCCGCCCACGCCCAAAAGCCCGGCCAGTACGCCGCCAAAGGCACCGATCGCCAGCAACAGGCCCAGCATCTGGGCCAACAGCAACGTGTCTGGCATCGTCCTCTCCCGACTGGCCTTCGGACCTTGTTACACCGCCTCGGCCTGGGCGACCAGTGGGGCAATCCGCTCCAGCGCCTGCGCGACCAGTTCCGGCCCGGCGCCTTCACGCACGGCGCCCTCGGACAGCGCCCGCCGCCATCCGCGTGCGCCCGGGCGCCCGGCGAACAGTCCCAGCATGTGCCGTGTGATCTGATGCAGGCGGCCACCCCTGGCCAGATGATCTTCGATGTAGGGGAGCATATGCCGGACCGCCGCAACCGGATCGGCGTCCTCCCCCGCACCGAAGATCATGCGATCCGCGCAACACAAGATGTCCGAAGGCCGGTGATAGGCGGCGCGCCCGATCATCACCCCGTCCAGACCGGCCTGCAGATGCGCACGCGCCTGATCCAGCGTTTCGATGCCGCCGTTGATCGAAATGTGGAGATGCGGGAAGTCCCGTTTCATCCGGTGCACGAGATCGTAGTCCAGCGGCGGGATCTCGCGGTTTTCCTTCGGGCTGAGCCCTTGCAGCCACGCCTTGCGCGCATGGATGGTCACGCGCCTGCAGCCTGCCCGGCCGATCCTGTCGAGAAAGTCCGGCAGAACCTGTTCGGGCTCCTGGTCGTCCACCCCGATCCGGCACTTGACGGTCACATCGATGGAAACGGCCTCCTGCATGGCGGCAACGCATTCGGCCACGCGTGAGGGGTCTTTCATCAGAACCGCCCCGAACGTGCCCGACTGCACCCGGTCGGACGGGCATCCGCAGTTGAGGTTGATCTCGTCATACCCCGCCTCGGCCCCCAACCGCACCGCCTGGGCGAGTTCCTCCGGGTCCGAACCGCCCAGTTGCAGAGCAACCGGGTGCTCGGCTTGGTCGTGGTCCAGCAAATGCAACGCCCCACCCCGCACCAACGCCGGCGCCGTCACCATCTCGGTATAGAGCAGCGTCCGCCTGCTCAGTAGCCGATGCAGATACCGGCAATGGCGGTCGGTCCAGTCCATCATCGGGGCGACGCTTAAACGCGCAGCTTTTTGTGCGTTATTTATCAAAGCGTTAGCTCCAAATTGCCATAACCCTCGCGTAGCACGATTTCTCCGAATTCCTGGCGAATTCGCCGGGTTTTCGGCGGTCTTCGATTCTGAGTTGCTACCGTGTAGCACACGCCCCAAGAAAAAAGCGAACTCGCTGCGATGCTGGCAGTGAAAGAGCGTCCCGAAGCATTGGACATCAACCCGCTTGTCCCTCGCGGTTCCTTCGTTGAACGCCTGTACGACGTCGCCTGGGGCGGGGACCGCGTGCCTGACGCGAACGGCAAGCTGCCGCCCGTGGGCAATACAGTCGATCTGTCGATCCCCTCTCCGAATGACGAGTTTGCCGATTTCGAAAACGCCGAGAGCGTCGGGAGCTTCAGCGGGCGCGACTTCAGGGAGGACGGTTTTGTCCGCTGGGCGTGCTGACATGGATTCAGGAGCGCGCCTGGACCTCGCCGATTTGGTAC
>NZ_JBXWRY010000046.1:0-29051 GCF_059613135.1 Ruegeria sp. BHSB196 | reverse complement strand
GTTATCGCCTCTGCTTTTGCCAGAATTTCGCGGGCGGTGGCAACGTGAAGGTTTTCGACGATCTTGCCGTCCACGACCGCGACCCCCTGCCCCTGCGCCTCGATCTCTTCGAAGGCGGCGATCTGCCGGCGGGCCAGGTCGATTTCCGCCTCGGACGGGGCGAAAGCGGCGTTGGTGACGTCGATCTGCGCCGGATGGATCAGGGTCTTGCCGTCGAAACCCATGTCGCGCCCCTGCGCACATTCGACGGCCAGCCCGTCGGCATCCTTGAAGGCGTTGTAGACGCCGTCGATGATGACCAGACCTTCGGCCTTGGCGGCCAGCAGGCACAGGCCCAGCGCGGTGATCAGCGGTTCGCGGTCGGGGCGGAACCGGGTCTGCAACTCCTTGGCGAGGTCGTTGGTGCCCATGACGAAGCCCGCCATCAGCGGGTGCGCCGCGATTTCGGCCGCGTTCAGCATCCCGCGCGGGGTTTCCATCATCGCCCAGATCGGCAGATCGCCGGTGATCGCGGCCAGCGCCTCGACATCCGCGGCCGAATTCACCTTGGGCAGCAGCACCACATCGGCATCCATGTCGCGCACCGCTTCGGCATCGGCCCTGCCCCAGGGCGTGTCCAGGCCGTTGATCCGCACGATCCTGACCCGCGGCCCGTAGCCGCCCTGAGCCAGGGCGGCCTTCAGCGTGTCGCGTGCGTTGTCCTTTTCGTCGGCCGCCACCGCATCTTCGAGGTCGAAGATGATGGCATCCACCGGCAGCGATCTGGCCTTGTCCAGCGCCCGCTCCTTGGATGCGGGAATATAGAGAACGGAACGGTACGGGCGCAGGCGCTGCTCCATGGGGGCCTCCATGAGAAACAAAGTTGCGCGGAATGGGGCATTTTTTGCCGGAAAGTTCAAGGGCAAAATCGCCGCGCTGCAGCAATTCCGCCGCGTCGCGGGGCAACGGCCGGTGGGTTCATCACTATGCAGTTTCCTGCGCGCAGTCTTGGCCGGGTCGGAAACGCGCGGAACGCAAGGGGGACGCGATGCGGAAAACGATCATGACGGCGGCGATGGGGTTCGGGATTCTGGCGCTGTTCGCCCAGAGCCTGTCGGCCGAGGGCGGCAATTGCGCCCCGCGCGAGCGGGTGCTGAAACGGTTGTCGGAGACCTATGGCGAGACCCGCCGGGGGATCGGGCTGGTGCGGCAGGGCGCGGTGATGGAGCTGTTCGCCTCGGACCGGACCGGCACCTGGACGATCACCGTCACCCTGCCCAACGGGGTCACGTGCCTGGTGGCGTCGGGCCAGTCCTTCGAAAGCCTGGCCGAGGCGCTGCCGGCGGCGGGCGAGGACGCCTGAGCCGGGCAACGGTCAGGTCAGGGCATCCCAGATCAGCTTGCAGCCGGTGATCGTCAGCAGCACGTAGGCGATGCCGAAGAACAGCCGCTCGGACACCATCCAGTGGGCGCGGACGCCCAGCCACGCGCCCAGCAGCGCAAAGGGCGCCAGCAGCAGGTCGGCCCAGGCCGTCTGCGCCGTGAACATGCCGAGATAGGCATAGGGGACGAACTTGGCGATGTTGATGGCCCAGAAGGCCAGCACGGTGGTGGCCTGGAACTCGGTCTTGGACAGGCGCTGCGACAGCAGGTAGACCGCGGCGGGCGGGCCGCCGGCGTGGCTGACGAAGCTGGTGAACCCGGCGACCACCCCGGCCAACAGCCCCGCGCCGGCGGGCAGGCGCCTGGCGAAACCCCTGACCCAGCCGCGCGACTGGGCCAGATGCCAGGCCACGAAGCCGACCGAGATCCCGCCGATCAGCAGCCGCAGCAGATCGGCGTCGGTCGCCTGATACAGCCACGCGCCCAGCGCGACGCCGGGCACGCCGCCCAGCACCAGCAGCCGGGCGTCGGGCCAGCTCCAGCGTTTCCAGTAGGGCGGCAGGGTCGCCAGGTCGATCAGCATGAGCAGGGGCAGCATCAGGGCAAGTGCCTGTCCCGGCTCCAAAATCAGCGCCAGAATCGAGGCCGAGGCAAAGGCCACGCCCGAGCCGAACCCGCCCTTGGAGATGCCGGCGAAGATCACGGCGGGGATCGCCACCAGAAAAAACATTTGGTTCATTTCGAACATGCCGCGGCCCCGAACCCCCTGTTCCCCAAGCCCTTTAGCGCAATCGGAGGGGCCGGGACAATCTGTATGCGGTCGCATGCCGCGTTGCGGAACACTTGCGCGGGGCCGCTTTAACGACTAGCAAAACCGCGATTTCAAAACCGACCGGAGACATTCCAAATGGCCAGACCCAAGATCGCGCTGATCGGCGCAGGTCAGATCGGGGGCACGCTCGCCCACCTCGCTGCAATGAAAGAACTTGGCGATGTCGTGCTGTTCGACATCGCCGAAGGCATCCCCGAAGGCAAGGCGCTGGACATCGCGGAATCCGGGCCGGCCGAGGGCTTTGACGCCAAGCTGAAGGGCACCCAGTCCTACGAGGACATCGCGGGCGCCGACGTCTGCATCGTGACCGCCGGGGTGCCGCGCAAGCCGGGGATGAGCCGCGACGACCTGCTGGGCATCAACCTGAAGGTGATGAAATCGGTCGGCGAGGGCATCGCCGCCCATGCCCCCGACGCCTTCGTGATCTGCATCACCAACCCGCTGGACGCGATGGTCTGGGCGCTGCGCGAATTCTCGGGCCTGCCGCACAACAAGGTCTGCGGCATGGCCGGCGTGCTGGATTCGGCCCGGTTCCGCCACTTCCTGGCCGAGGAATTCGAGGTGTCGATGCGCGATGTCACCGCCTTCGTGCTGGGCGGGCATGGCGACACGATGGTGCCGTCGGTGCGCTATTCGACCGTGGCCGGCATCCCGCTGCCGGATCTGGTCGAGATGGGCTGGACCACGCAGGAAAAGCTGGACGCCATCGTGCAGCGCACCCGCGACGGCGGCGCCGAGATCGTCGGCCTGCTCAAGACCGGCTCGGCCTATTACGCGCCGGCCACCTCGGCGATCGAGATGGCCGAAGCCTATCTGAAGGATCAGAAGCGCGTGCTGCCCTGCGCCGCCTATTGCGACGGCGAGCTGGGCGTGAAGGGCATGTATGTGGGCGTTCCGACCGTGATCGGCGCCGGCGGCATCGAGCGGATCGTGAACATCAAGCTCAACGAGGAAGAGCAGGAAGGCTTCACCAACTCGGTGAACGCGGTGAAGGGCCTGATCGAAGCCTGCAAGGGCATCGACAGCTCGCTGGGCTGAGATCGACCACACCACCGTATCGGACGCCCCCTGGGCGACGCTGTGAACACTGGAAACCCGGCCGGATCGTGGCCGGGTTTCGCTTTTCCAGCCTGCGCGAACGCCAGGCGAAGCCGCCTAGGACCGCGGCGCGGGTCAGTCCTCGGGCGGGGGGCCGTGGTTGAAGATCGACACGGCGACTTTCCACGATCCGTCCGGCTGGCGTTTCAGCACGTTGACGAAGCTGCCCTGCTCGGACGGGCTCGTGCCGGTGACGGCGAAGGTACCGATCTGATAGGCCAGGTCGCCCTCGACGCCGAAATCCACCAGGGCGTTGCTGTGCGTGCCGCCGTCGCCGTCGCGCATGCGGGACCGGTAGGTTTCGACGAACGCCTGCTTGCCGCGGGTCATGGTCTGGCCGGGCGCAAGCAGGATCACGTCGTCGGTGAAGAACGCGGCGCAGCCTTCGGCATCGCCCTTGTTGAACGCTTCGTTGTAGGCGGCGTCGAACTCTTCGAGAAAGGTCTTCATGTCCATGGCGCTCTCCATTGGCGCGGGGTGGATGGGGCGGCGGGGCCGCCGTCGGATGTGCGGTCATCGTATCCGGTTGGCGGTGGAGGTGTCACGCGAGCCATGAGGCAGACCATCGGCTCGCACATTCCGGATGCCCGGTTGGACCGAGAGGCGGGCAATCGGCGCGCGGGATGTTGGCGCAAACGGCGCAAGCGCCTTTTTTTGTCTGTGATTTCAGCTTTCGCCGCCGCGCGGTCGAATCATTCGGGGTTCGCACGCGATTATGTGATCACACCCCAAAACCCTGTGATCACAAAAGCCGAAAATCTTTGTCGAAACCCACCGGAAGCCAAAAAAACCTTTAACCTCGGGTGCCGGACTTGCCTATACCGGTTCAAACGCAGTCAGACGGGACAGTTTCGATGAACATTCACGAATATCAGGCCAAGGCCCTTCTTCGCAGCTATGGCGCTCCGGTGTCCGACGGGCGCGTGGTTCTGCGCGCCGAGGAAGCAAAGACCGCCGCGGGCGAGATGGACGGCCCGCTCTGGGTGGTCAAGGCGCAGATCCACGCGGGCGGCCGCGGCAAGGGCCACTTCAAGGAGGCCGATGCCGGCGAGAAGGGCGGCGTGCGCCTGACCAAGTCTGTCGAGGAAGCCGCCGAAGAAGCCAAGAAGATGCTGGGCCGCACCCTGATCACCCATCAGACCGGCCCCGCCGGCAAGCAGGTCAACCGCATCTATATCGAGGACGGCTCGGGCATTCAGACCGAGATGTACCTGGCGCTGCTGGTGGATCGCCAGACCAGCCGGATCTCCTATGTCTGTTCGACCGAGGGCGGCATGGACATCGAGGAGGTCGCCGCCGAGACCCCCGAAAAGATCCTGTCCTTTTCGGTCGATCCCGCGACCGGGTATCAGCCCTATCACGGCCGCCGCATCGCCTTCATGCTGGGGCTGGAAGGCAAGCAGGTGAAGCAATGCGTTTCGCTGATGGGCACGCTGTACAAGATGTTCGTCGAAAAAGACATGGAGATGCTGGAGATCAATCCGCTGATCGTGACCGATGCGGGCGATCTGAAATGCCTGGACGCCAAGATGGGCTTTGACGGCAACGCGGTCTATCGCCACCCGGACATCGCCGAGCTGCGCGACACGACCGAGGAAGACCCCAAGGAACTGGAAGCCAGCAAATACGACCTGAACTATATCGCGCTGGATGGCGAGATCGGCTGCATGGTCAACGGCGCCGGTCTGGCGATGGCGACGATGGACATCATCAAGCTCTATGGCGCCGAGCCGGCCAACTTCCTGGACGTGGGCGGCGGCGCCACCAAGGAGAAGGTGACCGAGGCGTTCAAGATCATCACCAGCGACCCGAACGTCAAAGGCATCCTGGTCAATATCTTCGGCGGCATCATGCGCTGCGACGTGATCGCCGAGGGCGTGGTGGCCGCGGTGAAGGAAGTCGGCCTGAAGGTGCCGTTGGTGGTGCGCCTGGAAGGCACCAATGTTGAGAAGGGCAAGGAGATCATCAACAACTCGGGCCTGGACGTGATCGCGGCGGACAACCTGAAGGACGGGGCCGAGAAGATCGTGAAGGCGGTCAAGGGCTGAACCAGTGCGCGCGTTGCTCACCATCTGCTGTCTTCTAGCTGTTGCCCTGCCCGCAACTGCACAGGGGCTGCGGGGCCACGACCTGAACCCCGGCGTTCCCTGGCAGACGGCTGTGGGCGAGGCGTGGGCAAGCTTTGACGCGCACTGTCACACGGCTTTGACGGACCCCAACGCGTTCATCCGGTTCGCCGACGAAAAGTCCCGCGAGGGGATGAGAGTGAGCATGGTTCAGCAGGAAGATGAAAGCATCCTGCAGGTTTCGGTCGCTGACCAGAACAGCTCATTGCATGCCAGTTTCATTGCGGTTTCGGATCGCAGCGCTCTGGAGTGCCAAGCGATCGCGACCTGGCTTCCGACCGGAATCGCCCCCTATTCGAGCAACCCGACCGGGGCGATCGATCCGAAGATCGTCTTTGAGTACATTCAAGGGTTGATGGAACAACGTGGAGGCATCGAAGTCGTCGGAGGCAAAGCCAATCTGTTGCGCGGCGACATGGCTGATGGCGGTTTTTTCGGCAGTTTTGGTGGTGGAACCACCGAAGGTGGCGGGGGTCCTGGGGGACTTCACGAATACGCCGTCAGGCACGACGCCTATGCAATCCGCGGATTCTGGAGTGAGCCGGACGTTCTGGTGCATCTTGGACTGACGGGCAATTACATGGGATTGCATGCCTTCCGGATAGTATTTGCCGATGAATGGTGAGCGGCGACAGTCATGAGCATCCCCATCTTCCTCATCGGCCTTGAGCGGGCCACCGGGCGGGCGCGTCTGATGGAGCGGGAGCTCCGGCGGGCTGGCCTGTCGGCGACCCGCGTCAAGGCCGTCGATTGCGATGCGGCGACGCGCGAGGAATTTCTGCGCGACTGCCGCAGCGAGGGGCCGTGGGGCTATTTCCAGACCAAGGACATGGCCTGCACGCTGAGCCATGCGCGGGCCTGGGAGGCGGTGGTCGCCAGTGGTGCGGACAAGGCGCTGATCCTCGAAGACGACGTGTACCTGTCGCACGACCTGCGCCGGTGGCTGGACGATCCGGACTGGTGGCCGAGCGATGCCGGCATCGTCCGGTTCGAACGCTGGTGCAGCCCGCGGCTGCGCGTCGCCCTGGGCAAGAGCGTCCGGCACCATCTGGGGCGCGACATCTGCCCGCTGCGGTCCCGCAATCCGGGCGCGGCGGCCTATGCGCTGCGCCGCGACGTCGCGCAGTACCTGCTGGCGCAGCGCCCGTTCTGCATCACGGTGGACAACCTGCTGTTCAACCCTTCGGCCTCGGCGGCGGCGCGGCGGATCGGGGTCTACCAGGTGCAGCCGGCGCTGGTCGAACAGGGCAATACCGTGGCCGAGGAAGACCAGATGGGGCAGCTGCGCATGCGCCCCGAGGGATGGACCCTGCTGCGCCAGAAGATCCGGCGGGGCATCGCCGAAGTCAGCGGCGGTCTGCGGACCGTTTTCGACGTGGCGCTGGGAAGGGCCACGCTGGAGAGAATTCAATACGAGCCGGTCGTTCTGCCCGTCTCGACCCCCACGCAAACACATACCGATTGAAGAAAGAGAGAACATGGCAGTCCTCATCGACGAAAACACCAAGGTCATCTGTCAGGGCTTTACCGGCTCGCAGGGCACATTCCACAGCGAACAGGCCATCGCCTATGGCACCAAGATGGTCGGCGGCGTGACCCCCGGCAAGGGCGGGATGGAGCATCTGGGCCTGCCGGTGTTCAACTCGGTCCACGAGGCCAAGGCGGTGACCGAGGCCAATGCGAGCGTGATCTACGTGCCGCCGCCGTTTGCCGCGGATTCGATCCTCGAGGCGATCGACGCCGAGATGGAGGTGATCGTCTGCATCACCGAGGGCATCCCGGTTCTGGACATGATGAAGGTCAAGCGCGCGCTGGAAGGGTCGAAATCGACGCTGATCGGGCCGAACTGCCCCGGTGTCATCACGCCGGACGCCTGCAAGATCGGCATCATGCCCGGCCACATCCACAAGCGCGGCTCGGTCGGCGTGGTGTCGCGTTCGGGCACCCTGACCTATGAGGCGGTCAAGCAGACCACCGATGTGGGTCTGGGCCAGTCCACCTGCGTGGGCATCGGCGGCGACCCGATCAAGGGCACCGAGCATATCGACGTGCTGGAGTGGTTCCTGGCCGATGACGAGACCACATCGATCATCATGATCGGCGAGATCGGCGGCAGCGCCGAGGAGGAAGCCGCGCAGTTTCTGGCGGATGAGGCCAAGAAGGGCCGCAAGAAGCCGACCGCCGGTTTCATCGCGGGCCGCACCGCGCCTCCGGGCCGCCGCATGGGCCACGCGGGCGCCATCGTCGCCGGCGGCAAGGGCGGCGCCGAGGACAAGATCGAAGCCATGCGCAGCGCCGGGATCGTCGTGGCCGAAAGCCCGGCGCAGCTGGGTGAAGCCGTGCTGGAAGCGATTGGGTAAGTGACCCGGGACCGGGCATATGCTCTGAGGGCAGCGCCCGGCCCGAGGGTGGGCGAGAAGCGCCCGCCTTTGGGGGCGGGTCGGGCGCTGCCCGGCGGTGCCCGCCGGGCGGGAGGTTCGTCATGACGGTTCTTTTCAAACACGGCTGCGCTTGCCGGCGAGGTGCCGCATGACCTTCTCCGACGCCATCCGCACCTGTTTCTCCAAGTTCCTCACCTTCTCGGGCCGTGCCGCGCGGTCCGAATACTGGTTCTTTTTCCTGTTCGTCGTAATCTGCAACGTCATCGCCGGGGCCATCGACTGGCAGTTCTTCACGCAGGTGGTCGAGACCGAATCCAACGGCGTCCGGGTCGTGGCGTCCACCTCGGCGCAGCCAGTGCAGACAGTGGTCGGCGTGGTGCTGTTTCTCCCGCATCTGGCCGTCGCCTGGCGGCGGATGCACGATACCGGGCGCAGCGGGCTTTATGCGCTGCTGCCGATCCTGCTGTTTTTCGGAGCCATGGCCGTGCTGGTCTTTGGCATCGGCCTGGCGAGCCAGTTCCAGCATGGCGGATCGCTCGACATCCTGTTCACCCGCGCCACGCTGCTGATCGTCATTCCGACACTTCTGGTACTCTTTGTGTCGCCCCTCCTGGTGCTGTGGTGGCTGACCCGCCCCAGCCAGCCAGGCACCAATCAATACGGTCCCAACCCTCATGAGGTAGCCCAATGACCGAACATACGCCCAACACCGCCTTTCACGCCTCGAGCTTCATGCAGGGGCACAATGCCGCGTATCTGGAACAGCTCTATGCCCAGTATGCCAACGACCCGGGGGCGGTGGACGCCGCCTGGGGCGAATTCTTCCGGCAGATGGGCGACGCTGAGCTGGACGTGAAGAAAGAGGCCCACGGCCCGTCCTGGGCGCGTCCCGACTGGCCGCCGATGCCGAACGACGATCTGACCGGCGCGCTGACCGGCGAATGGGCCGAGATCGACGCCAAGGCCGCCGGCGACAAGATCAAGAAGAAAGCCTCGGAAACCGGGGCCGTGGTAAGCGAGGACCAGATCAAGCGCGCGGTGCTGGATTCGATCCGCGCCCTGATGCTGATCCGGGCCTACCGGATCCGGGGGCATCTGGTGGCGGATCTGGACCCGCTGGGCATCCGGGCCACCACCCCGCATCCCGAACTGGACCCCAAGACCTATGGGTTCTCGGATGCCGACATGGACCGGCCGATCTTCATCGACAACGTGCTGGGGCTGCAGATGGCCTCGATGCGGCAGATCGTCGAGATCGTCAAACGGACCTACTGCGGCACCTTCGCCATGCAGTACATGCACATCTCGGACCCCGAGCAGGCCGCCTGGCTGAAGGAGCGGATCGAGGGGTACGGCAAGGAGATCTCGTTCACCCGCGAGGGGCGCAAGGCGATCCTCAACAAGATGGTCGAGGCCGAAGGGTTCGAGAAGTTCCTGCACGTGAAATACATGGGCACCAAGCGGTTCGGCCTGGACGGGGGCGAGGCGCTGATCCCGGCGATGGAACAGATCATCAAGCGCGGCGGCGCGCTGGGGCTGAAGGAAATCGTCATCGGCATGCCGCACCGGGGCCGTCTGAACATCCTGGCCAACGTGATGGGCAAGCCGTACCGCGCGATCTTCAACGAATTCCAGGGCGGCAGCTTCAAGCCCGAGGACGTGGACGGCTCGGGCGACGTGAAGTATCACCTGGGCGCGTCGAGCGACCGGGAATTCGACGGCAACACCGTGCACCTGTCCCTGACCGCGAACCCGTCGCACCTTGAGGCGGTGAACCCGGTGGTTCTGGGCAAGGTCCGCGCCAAGCAGGATCAGCTGAACGACGCCGACCGCACCAGGGTCATGGGCATTCTTCTGCACGGCGACGCGGCCTTTGCCGGCCAGGGGGTCGTGGCCGAAGGGTTCGGCCTGTCGGGCCTGCGCGGGCACCGTACCGGCGGCACCATGCATATCGTGGTCAACAACCAGATCGGCTTTACCACCGCGCCGCATTTCAGCCGCTCGTCCCCCTATCCGACCGACATCGCGCTGATGGTCGAGGCGCCGATCTTCCACGTCAACGGCGACGACCCCGAGGCGGTGGTGCATGCGGCCAAGGTGGCCACCGAGTTCCGGCAGAAGTTCCACAAGGACGTGGTCATCGACATGTTCTGCTATCGCCGGTTCGGCCACAACGAGGGCGACGAGCCCATGTTCACCAACCCGGTCATGTACAAGCGGATCAAGACCCACAAGACCACGCTGTCGCTCTATACCGAACGGCTGGTCAAGGACGGGCTGATCCCCGAGGGCGAGATCGAGGACATGAAGGCCGCGTTCCAGGCGCATCTGAACGACGAGTTCGAGGCCGGCAAGAACTTCAAGCCGAACAAGGCCGACTGGCTGGACGGGCGCTGGTCGCATCTGGACAAGAACAAGGAAGAATACGTGCGCGGGGAAACCGCGATCACGCCCGAGACCCTGGCCGAGGTCGGCGGCGCGCTGACCCGCGTGCCCGAAGGGTTCGCCCTGCACAAGACGGTGGCCCGTCTGTTGGAGCACAAGAAGCAGATGTTCGAGACCGGTCAGGGATTCGACTGGGCGACGGGCGAGGCGCTGGCCTTTGGCTCTTTGCTGACGGAGGGCTATCCGGTGCGGCTGGCCGGGCAGGATTCGACGCGCGGCACGTTTTCGCAGCGGCATTCCGGCTTTGTGCATCAGGAAACCGAAGAGCGGTACTATCCGCTCAACCACATCCGTGCGGGGCAGTCGAATTTCGAGGTGATCGACTCGATGCTCAGCGAATACGCGGTGCTGGGCTTCGAATACGGCTATTCGCTGGCCGAGCCCAACGCGCTGGTGCTGTGGGAGGCGCAGTTCGGCGATTTCGCCAACGGCGCGCAGATCATGTTCGACCAGTTCATCAGCTCGGGCGAGAGCAAGTGGCTGCGCATGTCGGGCCTGGTCTGCCTGCTGCCGCACGGGTTCGAGGGGCAAGGCCCCGAACACTCGTCGGCGCGGCTGGAGCGGTTCCTGCAGATGTGCGGCCAGGACAACTGGATCGTGGCCAACTGCACGACGCCTGCGAACTATTTCCACATCCTGCGCCGTCAGCTGCACCGCACCTTCCGCAAGCCGCTGATCCTGGTGACGCCCAAGTCGCTGCTGCGCCACAAGCTGGCGGTCAGCACGGCCGAGGATTTCACCACCGGCTCCAGCTTCCACCGGGTGCTGTGGGACGATGCGCAGAAGGGCAATTCGGACACCAAGCTCAAGCCCGATGACAAGATCAAGCGCGTGGTCCTGTGTTCCGGCAAGGTCTATTTCGACCTGCTGGAGGAGCGGGACGCGCGGGGGATCGACGATGTCTATCTGCTGCGGATCGAACAGTATTACCCGTTCCCGGCGCATTCGCTGATCAGCGAGCTGGAACGGTTCAAGCAGGCCGAAATGGTCTGGTGCCAGGAAGAGCCCAAGAACCAGGGCGCCTGGACCTTCATCGAACCCAATATCGAGTGGGTTCTGACCCGCATCGGCGCGAAACACAGCCGTCCCACCTATGTCGGCCGCCCGACATCGGCCTCGCCCGCGACGGGTCTGGCCAGCCAACACAAAGCCCAACAAGAGGCGCTCGTGAACGAAGCGCTGAGCATCGAAGGAAAATGACCGATGACGATTGAAGTGCGTGTCCCCACGCTTGGCGAATCCGTGACCGAAGCCACGGTCGCCACCTGGTTCAAGAAACCCGGCGATGCCGTGGCCGTTGACGAGATGCTCTGCGAGCTGGAAACCGACAAGGTGACGGTCGAGGTGCCCTCGCCCGCCGCCGGCGTGATGGGCGAGATCGTCGCCGCCGAGGGCGAGACCGTGGGCGTCGATGCCCTGCTGGCCACCATCGCCGCGGGCGAAGGCGCGGACCCTGCCCCGGCCGCGGCAGCGGAAGAAGCCCCCAAGGCCGACCCCGCCCCGGCGGCGCAGGGCGGCACGGTCGATGTCATGGTGCCGACGCTGGGCGAATCCGTGACCGAGGCGACGGTCTCGACCTGGTTCAAGCAGGTCGGCGATGCGGTCGCGCAGGACGAGATGCTGTGCGAGTTGGAGACCGACAAGGTTTCGGTCGAAGTGCCTTCTCCCGCCGCGGGCGTTCTGGCCGAGATCGTGGCCCCGGAGGGCACGACCGTGGACGCCACGGCGAAGCTGGCGGTCATCTCGGGCAGCGCCTCGGGGGCGAGCCCGGCACCGGCCGCTCCGGCGGCGGCCGTGACCCCGGCCGTGGCCACCGGCGGCGCCAGGGACGTGGCCAATGCGCCCTCGGCCGAAAAGGCGATGGCCGAAGCCGGGCTGTCGGCGGATCAGGTCACTGGCACCGGCCGGGACGGGCGCATCATGAAAGAGGACGTGGCCCGGGCCGTCGCCACCGCCTCCGCACCGGCTGCCGCCGAGGCCCCGGCCGCCGCGCCGCGTGCGCCGGTCGCCGCGGAAGACGCCGCGCGGGAAGAGCGGGTGCGCATGACGCGCCTGCGCCAGACCATCGCCAAGCGTCTGAAGGACGCCCAGAACACCGCCGCGATCCTGACCACCTACAACGAGGTGGACATGACCGAGGTGATGGCGCTGCGCAACCAGTACAAGGAACAGTTCGAGAAGAAGCACGGCGTGCGCCTGGGCTTCATGTCGTTCTTCACCAAGGCCTGCTGCCACGCGCTGAAAGAGGTTCCCGAGGTCAATGCCGAGATCGACGGCAATGACATCGTCTACAAGAACTATGTCCATATGGGCGTCGCCGCGGGAACGCCGCAGGGCCTGGTGGTGCCGGTGATCCGCGACGCCGACAGCATGTCGTTCGCGGCCATCGAGAAGGCGATTGCCGAGAAGGGCAAGCGCGCCCGCGAGGGGAAGCTGAGCATGGCCGAGATGCAGGGCGGCACCTTTACCATCTCGAACGGCGGCGTCTATGGCTCGCTGATGTCGTCGCCGATCCTGAACCCGCCGCAGTCGGGCATTCTGGGGATGCACAAGATCCAGGAGCGCCCGATGGTCATCAACGGCGAGATCAAGATCCGCCCGATGATGTATCTGGCGCTGAGCTATGACCACCGGATCGTGGACGGCAAGGGGGCGGTGACGTTCCTGGTCCGCGTGAAAGAGGCGTTGGAAGACCCGCGCCGCCTGCTGATGGATCTGTGATATGGCGACGCACGTACTCTGGCAGGCCGATGTCGCGGATTTCGATGTCTGGCTCAAGGTGTTTCGCGAGGACAAGGTGATGCGGAAATCCGCCGGCATCCGCGACCTGCACGTGTGGCGCGACCCGGATCAGGACAGTCACGCGGTCGCGCTGTTCGAGGTGCTCGACCTGGAAAAGGCCCGGAACTTCTTTGAATCCGAGGAACTGGCCATGCACCACGAGCGCGGCGGGATCGCGCATATTCAGATCAAGCTGCTGTCGCCGGTCTGAGCGAAACACAGGGCGGTCCATGGCCATTGGATCGCCCCATTGCCGGGCGCAGCACCGGAAGGTTTAGGAGAAGAGAATGGCAAATTATGACGTCATCGTAATCGGCGCCGGTCCCGGCGGCTATGTCTGCGCCATCCGCTGCGCGCAGCTGGGGTTGAAGACCGCCGTGGTCGAGGGGCGCGAGACGCTGGGCGGCACCTGCCTGAACGTGGGCTGCATCCCGTCCAAGGCGCTGCTGCACGCCAGCCACCAGTTGCATGAGGCCGAGCACAATTTTGCCAAGATGGGCCTGAAGGGAAAAAGCCCCTCGGTCGATTGGAAACAGATGCTGGCCTACAAGCAGGAGACCATCGAGGCCAACACCAAGGGCATCGAATTCCTGTTCAAGAAGAACAAGATCGACTGGCTCAAGGGCTGGGGCTCGATCCCCGAGGCGGGCAAGGTCAAGGTCGGCAACGATGTGCATGAGGCCAGGAACATCATCATCGCGTCCGGGTCCGAGCCGTCGTCGCTGCCCGGCGTCGAGGTGGATGAAAAGGTCGTCGTGACCTCGACCGGGGCGCTGGAACTGGGCAAGATTCCCAAGAAGATGGTCGTCATCGGCGCGGGCGTGATCGGGCTGGAGCTGGGCTCGGTCTATCAGCGGCTGGGCGCGGATGTGACGGTGATCGAATATCTGGACGCGATCACGCCGGGCATGGATGGCGAGGTGCAGAAGACGTTCCAGCGCATCCTCAAGAAACAGGGGTTGAAATTCGTCATGGGCGCGGCGGTGCAGAAGACCGAGGCGACCAAGACCAAGGCCAAGGTGACGTACAAGCTGCGCAAGGACGACAGCGAGCATGTGCTGGATGCGGATGTGGTGCTGGTCGCCACCGGCCGCCGCCCCTTTACCGAGGGGCTGGGGCTGGACAAGCTGGGGATCGAGACCACCAAGGGCGGGCAAATCAAGGTCGGCAAGGACTGGCAGACCAGCGTCAAGGGCATCTATGCCATCGGCGACGCCATCGAGGGGCCGATGCTGGCGCACAAGGCCGAGGACGAGGGCATGGCCGCCGCCGAGCAGGTCGCGGGCAAGCATGGTCACGTCAATTACGGTGTCATCCCGGGGGTGATCTATACCTGGCCCGAGGTCGCGAATGTGGGCGAAACCGAAGAAACGCTCAAGGAACAGGGCCGCGCCTACAAGGTGGGCAAGTTCATGTTCATGGGCAACGGCCGGGCCAAGGCCAATTTTGCCGCCGACGGATTCGTGAAGATCCTGGCGGACAAGGAGACCGACCGCATCCTTGGCTGCCACATCATCGGCCCGGCGGCGGGCGATCTGATCCACGAGGTCTGCGTGGCGATGGAGTTCGGCGCCGCGGCCGAGGATCTGGCGCTGACCTGCCACGCCCATCCGACCTATTCCGAGGCGGTGCGCGAGGCGGCGCTGGCCTGCGGCGACGGGCCGATTCACGCCTGACGACTACGACTCCGGCGGCCGGGCTGCCGGGGTCAACCAAGCCTGCAAATAGGTCTCGAGCCTGTCGGTGAAGGTCGTCGCCGCGTGCAGGGCGCAGAATTTCAGCGACATGGCCTGAACGGCAAAGGCCTGTACGCCCTCGGCCAGCAGTTCCGGCGGCACGTCCTGCCGGACCTCGGCCTGATCCAGCCACATCATCACCACCCGGAAATACCGTTCGAAACAGTATGCGATCGGGCCGATCTCGGCGATGGCGGCGGCCCCGGAATAGCGGATCAGCAGGTCGAACACATAGCGTTCCGACATCATGAAATCGTGCACCGGGGCCAGCGCCGCGATGATTTCGGGCACGGTTTTCGGCGTCGGCGCGGCCTGGGCCTGATCCAGACAGGCGTCCAGTTTTTCGCCGATCAGGATCTCCATCAGCGCGTCCTTGTCGCGGAAATGCGCAAAGAAGGTGCCCTTGGCCACCCCGGCGGCCTGCACCACCTCTTCCACCCGCAACGCCTCGTATCCGTTCTTGTGCACCACGTCCGCCGCCGCCTGCAGCAGCTTGGCGCGGGTCTTCAGGGTTCGTTTCTGGATCGTCTTCTGCATGCGGCTTGTTCGCATGTTTTTTGACCGTGGTCAAATTTATTATTGACCGTGGTCACTTTTTGAGTCTAGAAACTGACCGTGGTCAATTTCAGGAGAGTCGCAATGCAAGCCAAGAACATTCTCGTCCTCGACGGACACCCCGCCGAAAGCAGCCTGTCGCGCACCTTTGCGGACACCTATGCCGAGGCCGCCCGCGCCAAGGGCCATGACGTGCGGATCGTTCACCTGAGCGATCTGGAGTTCGATTTCGATTTCGGACAGGGCAACTACCATGACTTCAAACCGCTGGAGCCGGTTCTGGAACAGGTGCTGCAGGATTTCGAATGGAGCGAGCACCTGGTGCTGACGACGCCGATGTGGTGGGGCGGCCTGCCCGCCAAGCTGAAGGGGCTGATCGACCGGATGTTCATCCCGGGCCGCACCTTCGACACCCGCAATCCGAACAGGCTCGGGCTGCCGGCGCCGATGCTGCGCGGACGCACCGCGCGGGTGATCATCACCTCGGACACGCCGGGCTGGTTCATGCGGCTGGCCTATCGCCGGGCGCTGATCCACCAGATGCGCGGGCAGGTGCTGGGCTTTGTCGGGTTCAAGCCGACGCGGTTCACCTGGTTTTCCGGCGCCAGCTATCCCGAGCGGGGCAGCGTCGAACGCTGGATCGCGCGGGTGACGCGGCTGGGCGCCGCTGCGGCGTGATCACCACATGGTCCGGGCGGCGCGGGCGTCCCATTCGCGGTCGTATTGCGCGCCGCCTTCCTCGCCATCCGTCATTTCGGCCAGGATCTCGCCCATGGTCGGCAGGTCGCGGCTGTCGTCGCCGCAGGTCCAGGCCCGCGCCCGCAGGAGCGCCCGCGCGCATTGGGTGTAGATCTCGGTGATTTCGATGACGATGACGGTCGCCGGCCGCTTGCCCTGTTTTTCGAACCGGGCGCGCAGGGCCGCATCGGCGGTCAGCCGCGCCCTGCCGTTGACCCGCACCACGTTGTTGGAACCCGGAACCATGAACATCAGCGCCACGCGCGGATCGCGGACGATGTTGCGCAGGGAGTCCAGACGGTTGTTGCCGCGCCAGTCCGGCATCGCCAGCGTGCCCGGATCGAGCTCTTGCACCACCGGGCCATCGTCCCCCCGCGGGCTGCCATCGACCCCTTCGGGGCCGACCGTGCTGAGGATGCAGAGGCGCGAGGCCATGATCCATTTGCGGTAAAGCGGCGTCATCCGCCGCGCCACCTTGCGCAGGGCCGGCGCGCTGGGGGCGCCGTAGAGCGCCTCGAGCGCGGTTGTGTCGTCAATGTAGTCCATCCGGATCAAACCCCACCTGGCGCATCAGTTCGTTCGAGCGGCTTTCGATTGCGGTTTCGAGCCGCGCCATGAATGTGTCGCGCGCGACCCCCGGCTCGATCGGGTCGAGAAATTCGACAATGGCGTGGCCCGGCTTGCGCAGGATGCCGGTGCGCGGCCAGAACACGCCGACATTCGTGGCGGCGGGCACGCAGGGGTTGTTCAGGCCCTCGTACAGCACCGCCGTGCCCACCTTGTAAGGCTTGTAGGCTCCCGGCGCCACCCGCGTGCCCTGCGGGTAGATGATCAGCTGCCCCGGCTCGGAGAATTCCTTGGCGACATCCTTGACCATCTTGGCAATCGCCGCACCCTTCTTGCCGCGGTTCACCGGGATGCAGCCCAGCCGCTTGGCGTAGATGCCGATGATCGGGGTCCACAGCAATTCGCGCTTCATGATGAATTTCGCATGCGGGACGGCATCGAAGATCAACAGGATGTCCAGAAAGGACTGGTGCTTGGCCGCGACCATCACCTCGCCGGTCGGGACCGGTCCGCGCACCTCGCCGCGGATGCCGACCATCCAGCGCGTCAGCCAGATCGTCGTGCGGGCATAAAGCTTGCAGGCCCTGAGCGCGCCTTTTTTGGAGAACAACGCATAGGGCGCGAACAGAAGCCCGAGCACCCCCATCCAGAGGTAGATCAGGACCAGAAACACGAGGGATCGCAGCCATTGAACCGCGTTCGACATCAGGCAAGCTCCTTCAACCGGCGATGCGCCGCGGCCCAGGTGGCGGCAAAGGCGACGACCGCGCCCAGCGGCGGGATCAAGAGGGGCAGCAGCCAGCCGAGGCCCTGGAAGCCGAGGCCGGTCAGGAAACCGCCCGCATCCGCGGCATCCGGCAGTAGCAGAACCCCGGTCATGCCGAGCACCATGCCGATCGCCGATCCGATCAGGGCGCGGAAGGTGAACCGCCGTACGAAGGCCCCGGCGATGAAGCCGTCGCGCGCGCCGATCAGGCGCAGAACCTCGATGACCTGGGCATTGGCCGACAGCGCCGCGTTCGCGGCCAGCGTGATCATCGCCGCGGTGGCCCCGCCGATCAGCAGCACCGAGACCAGCGCCAGCCGCCGCAGCGCATGGGCGGCCTCGACCAGCGGCGCGCGCCATCGCGCGTGGTCGTCCAGGACCGCGCCGGGCACCTCGGCGCTCAGCCGCAGGCGCAGGCCGGTCGGGTCATAGCCGTGCTCGGCCTTGACGATTTCGATCAGTTGCGGGATCGGCAGCGTGTCCAGCGGCAGATCGGGGCCGAACCACGGCGCCAGCAGCGCGGCCTGTTCCTCGACGCTCAGGGCGCGGGCCGAGGCGACACCGGGCGTCTGCCGCAGGATGTCCAGCGCCCGTTCGGTCTGGGTCGCGCGTTCTTCGGCCGGGGCGCTGATGCGCAGGGTCGCCGCGCTGGCCAGTTCCGACGCCCACCGGTCGGCCAGCCGCCCGGCCGCCAGCGACAGCGCCAGGGCGAAGACCGCCAGAAACGCCATGGCGCCCGAGACAAACACCGTCAGCTGCGCGGTGATGCCCGTGCGCGGCACGACCCGGTCGGCGCGCGTGTCCCGCAGGGACAGATCGCGGAGGGCGGCGATGTTCACAGATCCGCCCCCGCCAGTTGCAGGCGCCGCTTGGCGATCCGCAGGACGCGCGCCTGAACCTGGTTCTTGACGGCCCGCACGAGGCTCAGGTCGTGGGTGGCGATCAGGACGGTCTTGCCCATCCGGTTCAGCTCGATCAGCAGATGCAGCAGCCGCTGGGACATGTCCCAATCGACATTGCCGGTGGGCTCGTCCGCCAGCACCACTTCGGGCGACATGATCACCGCGCGGGCCAGCGCCGCGCGCTGCCGTTCGCCCCCCGACAGTTCCGGCGGCAGGGCCTGCGCGCGTTTGCCCAGGCCGACCCATTGCAGGAGTTCGGCAAGGTTGGTTTCCTCGGATTTCGGATCGCGCCCCGAGACCAGCAGCGGCAAGGCGACGTTTTCCGCGACCGGCAGGTGGTCGAGAAACCGGCAATCCTGATGCACGACACCGATCCGGCGGCGCAGCAGCGCGGTACGGTCGCGGTCGAGCCCGCGCAGATCCTCGCCGAACGCGCTGAGATGGCCCGCGGTCGGGATCAGCGCGCCGTAGCAGAGTTTGAGAAAGGTGGTCTTGCCCGCGCCCGAGGGGCCGGTCAGGAAATGGAACGAGCCCGGCGCAAGCTGAACCGAGATGTCGCTCAGCAATTCGTTGCCATCATAGCCGTAGCTCACGTTTTCCAGCTCGATCAAAAACCGCTCCCGTCGATATTTCGGCCTTCTTGCCCCAGCGCGGGGATGGTTTCAATGCCCGCAACCGCCACGATTGCCGCGCGCGGCAGAGAAAATCGGAAAACGATCTTTGCCTGTAGGTTGTATCCGTCTATGATTTTGTGAAAAATCACGAACACGCCGCGAGCAAGGCTGGAGGCAGTATGCGTCTGACATGTCCGAATTGCGGAGCCAAATACGAGGTTCCGGACGAGGTTATCCCCAAGGCGGGGCGGGACGTACAATGCTCGAATTGCGATGAGATCTGGTTTCAGACACATCCCGACGCCCCCCAGACCGACACGCCGCAGCCCGACGACGCGGAGGCCGACGCGCCTGCGGACAAGGCCGGGGCCGCAGCCGGTGACGACACGGCGGATACTGCCGAAACGGCCGGGGCGGAACCGAAGGAGGCGGAGCCCGACACCAAGCCGGAAGAGGCTCCGGCGCCCGCCGGCGGCCAGCGCAGACTCGACCCCGCGGTGGCCGACATCCTGCGCGAGGAGGCGGAGCGTGAGGCCGACATGCGCGCCAAGGAGGCCGAAACCCTGGAAAGCCAGCCGGACCTGGGGCTGGACGCCGCTGCCAGCGACAAGACGCCGGACGGTGCGGGCACAACGACCAAAGTGAGCAAACCACCGGCGTCCGAGGCGCGCAGCGCGGCGTTGCCCGATGTCGATGAGATCAACTCGTCGCTGCGCGGCAGCGAAAGCGACTTGGGTGCGGAGCAGTCAGGGCGCGCGGCCTCGGGCCGTGGCTCCAGCGGGTTCGCGCGCGGCTTCGCGCTGATCCTGATCGTCGGGGTGGTCCTGATGCTGATCTACAGCAACGCCTCGCGCATCACGCAGACCATTCCGCAGGCCGAGCCGGTGCTGCACTCCTACGTCACCATGGTCGATCAGGCGCGGGTCTGGCTGGAAGCGCAGGCGGCGTCGATCCAGAACTGACGGTTCAGAACCGCTCCAGCAGACGTTTGAGATAGTCCAGCTCGATCTTGGGCCGGTCGGTTTCGCCCGTGCGCCGGCGGATCTCGTCAAGCAGTTCGCGCGCCCGGCGATACACGTCTTCGCCCTGCAACAGGTTGTCCTCGGTCGAAATTGAACCGGCCGCGCCCTGATTGCGCCCGAGCGGATCCAGGTTGCGGGCCTGCATCTCGCCGTCTTCGGTGCCCTGTCCCGGCTGCGTCTGCTGTTGCTGCGCCAGCGCCTCGCCCAGGGCGCGCATGCCTTCGCGCAGGGCGTCCATCGCCTCGGCCTGATGGTCGATGGCGTCGGCCAGGTCGTCGCTGCGCAGCGCCTCTTCGGCGCCATCCATCGCGCGTCCGGCGCGGTCCAGCGCATCGCGCGCGGCGTCGCCCTCGGGCGTGCCCTGTCCGGGCAGGCCCTGCTGCTGCCGCTCCAGCTCGTTGCGCAGCGCCTGCTGCCGGTCGGCCAACGAGCCCTGGCCCTGTTCGCCGCCGCCGGGGTCGTTGGAGCCCTGGCCGCGCCCGCCCTGGCCCTCGTGGCTCTGGCCGCGGCCCTCGCCGCCCGAGCGGCCCTGATTGTTCTGGCTCTGGCCGGATTGGGCGCCGGGGTTGAACTGTTCCTGCAGGTCGCGGAAGGCGTCGTCACTCAGCCCCTGCTGATTGCGCAGGGTTTCGGCCAGACCTTCCATGGCCTGCTGGCCTTCGGACTGGCCGCCCTGCCCCTGGCTTTGGGTCACGCGCATGTTTTCCATCATCTGCTGGAATTCCTGCAGCGCCTGCTGGGCCTCGGCCATGCGCCCCTGTTCCATCAGCTCCTGAATGCGGTCCATCATGCGCTGCAGATCGTTCTGCGTCATCTGCATGGTCTCGCCGTTCAGGTTCTGCGGGTTGCGGTCGCCGTCCTGACCGTCCTGTTGGGCCTGGCGCTGCAACTGGCGCAGATAGTCGTCCGTGGCCTCGCGCAGTTCCTGCATCAGCTCGGCGATCTCTTCGTCCGAGGCGCCGTTCTGCATCGCTTCGGCCAGGCGCTCCTGCGCGCGGCGCAGCCGTTCCAGCGCGTCGCTCAGCGTGCCTTCCTCGAGCAGGATGGCGAGATCCCACAGCGCCTGCGCGATTTCGGCCTGCTGTTCGGGATCGAGACCGAATTCGGTGAAAGTTTCGAGCCGCCGCAGGATCACCCGCAGCCGCAGATAGGCGGTTTCCGACCGGAAGATGTCTTCGGGACGGTGCGAGACCGCGCGCAGCATCTGGGCCACGCGCGGCGCGTTGGATTTCGACCACAGCAGATCGCGGCGCTGTTCGATCACCGCCGCCGCCATCGGATCGAAGAACCGGCGGGCGGGCAGTGCGGTGGCGTAGGGTTTGGCCACGGCCTCCTGTTCGGAGGCATCGAGCGCCGAGAGCGTGATCGTGACCGGCAGATGCGCCCAGGGGTGCTGCGAGAAATCCTCGATCAGATCCTCTTCGAAATCGCTCCGGTCACCTGCGATGGGCATGGGCAGTTGCACGATGAGGGCCTCGCGTGGTTCCGGATCGGCCGCGAGCCCGTGCCGCCGGTCCACCGCCGACAGGTCGAGCGCGATCACCGCCTGCCCCGAGGTGACGCCGTAATCGTCCCGCGCCGCGAATGGCAGCAGCATCTGGCCGCCGGCCTCGGTCTTGGCCGCGCCGGCCACCTCGATCTCCGGCGGCTGGTCGGGCACGACCTGGAAGGTCCAGTCGCGGCCGCCCGGCCCCTGGATCTGCAGCCCGCCGGAGCGCGCGGCGATGATTTCCTGTTCGGGATCGGTCGCGGCCTCGGTGCCGCCGGCCGACACCGATTCCGAGAGCGTCAGCGCGCCGACCTCGCCGTAGAAGCGGAGGGTCAGGCGGCTGCCCTCGGGGATCTCGAAGGCGTCCTCGGCCAGATCGGCCAGGTAGAGCGTCGGGCGTCCGGTATAGCGGGGCGGTTCGATCCAGCCTTCCCAGGTGGGGCCCTGCGCGGCGGTGGCGCCGCCCGGTGTCAGATCGGCCATCGAGCCCACGCGCCACAGCGACCCGAACAGCAGCGCGATGACCAGAGCCAGCAGCGCGGCGTAGCGCAGCGCGAAGGGGTCGCGCGCCGCCAGACGCAGGTCGGGCTCGACCGGTCTTGCCGCCGCGGCGCGGTCGGCCATCCGCCGCTGATGGGCCTGCCACAGTTCCACGGAATCGTGGTCGAACGTGCCGATGGCCTGATCGTCCAGAAGCGCCTGGATCGGCCGCCCCGGCAGGGTCCGGTCAAGGCGGGCCAGCGCATCGGCATGGCGCGGCCAGTGGAACCGGCGGATCCCCAGCGCAAGGCTGACCAGAACGCCCAGCGCCGTCGCCAGCGCGGCGCCCCAGACGACTTCGACCGGCACGAGGTCTTGCAGGCCCAGCATCAACGCGGCCAGCGCGGCCATCACGACGCTGAAGAACGGCCAGAACGCGCGCAGCACCTGTTCGGCCAGCATCCCCGTGCGCGTCAGCCACAGAGTCAGCCTTGGAACCGGCAGTGGA
This sequence comes from Ruegeria sp. BHSB196, assembly GCF_059613135.1. Classification (NCBI taxonomy): domain Bacteria; kingdom Pseudomonadati; phylum Pseudomonadota; class Alphaproteobacteria; order Rhodobacterales; family Roseobacteraceae; genus Ruegeria; species Ruegeria sp. BHSB196. Next base: position 6,649 of record NZ_JBXWRY010000046.1, on the reverse strand, counting down.
GTCTTGGCGTTCACAACGGGCCTCCTGTCGGGCCCGCGCGGTCATCGCGTCAAAGCCACTCGGGTATGGTATCGCGGTTTATGATTTCGTCAAAGGTCGGACGTGGGCGAATAACCGCAAATTGATCCCCGTGCACCAGCACCTCGGGGATCAGGGGGCGGGTGTTGTATTCGCTGGACATCACCGCGCCATAGGCGCCCGCGCTGCGGAAGGCGACCAGATCGCCGGGCGCAAGCGGCGGCATGTCGCGCTGTTTGGCGAAGGTATCGCCGGTTTCGCAGACCGGGCCGACGATGTCATAGGGGCGCTGTTCCACGCCGGGCGCGGGCTCAACGACGGGCACGATGTCGTGGTACGCCTCGTACATGGCGGGGCGGATCAGGTCGTTCATGGCCCCGTCGATGATCAGGAAATCGCGGCCTTCGCCGGATTTCACATAGATCACCCGGGACACCATCAGGCCCGCATTGCCGGCGATCAGGCGGCCCGGTTCGATCTCGATCTCGCAATCCAGGTGGCCCAGCGTCTTCTTGATGAGCGCGCCGTATTCCACCGGCAGCGGCGGCGCGTCGTTCGAGCGGGAATAGGGGATGCCCAGGCCCCCGCCCAGGTCCAGCCTGCGGATGTCGTGCCCCTCGGCGCGGAGCCGCTCGGTGAGCTCGGCGACCTTGCGATAGGCCATCTCGAACGGTTCCAGATCGGTCAGTTGGGAGCCGATATGCACGTCGATCCCCACCACGTCGAGCCCCGGCAGGCGGGCGGCGTGGGCATAGACCTCGGACGCGCGGGCGATGGGGATGCCGAACTTGTTCTCGGATTTGCCGGTGGCGATCTTGGCGTGCGTCCGGGCGTCCACGTCCGGGTTCACCCGCACGGTGATCGGCGCGATCACGCCCAATTCCAGCGCGATGGCGTTGATCACCTCCATCTCGGGCTCGGATTCGACGTTGAACTGGCGCACCCCGCCGGTCAGGGCGGTGCGGATTTCGTCGGCGGTTTTGCCGACGCCGGAAAACACGATCCGCTCGCCCGGCACACCGGCCGCCTTGGCGCGCAGGTATTCGCCGACCGAGACCACATCCATCCCCGCCCCGGCCTGGGCCAGCGTTTTCAGGATCGCCTGGTTGCTGGCCGCCTTCATGGCGTAGCAGACGAGGTGGTCGGTGCCGTCCAGCGCCTCGTCGAACAGCCGGAAATGCCGCAGCAGCGTGGCGGTCGAATAGACGTAGAACGGCGTGCCCACCGAAGCGGCGATGTCCGAGATCGGCACGTCCTCGGCGAAAAGCGCGCCGTCGCGGTAGAGAAAGTGATCCATGCCAGCGCGCTTAGACCGAAAGAACCGTGCGGATCAATGGGGTTTGGAGCGCAGGAACAGGTAAAGTGGCAGGCCGCAACTCACGCCGATGCAGAAGGTGGCGGGAATGGCGACCAGATGCGCCCAGGTCTTGCGGCGCCAGACCTCGGCCAGCACCCAGACCGTCAGCGTCACCGCCGATATGGTCAGATCCCAGACCAGGCCCGACGTGGCCGCGTTGACGTTCCAGGCCGCGCCCATGCCGACAAGGTCGAAACCGTTTTCCCGGAACCATTGCAGGAACCAGCTCATCGGGTGAATGGCGCCCCAGATCGCCAGTGCGAGATAGATCAGTCGTAGCGGCGTCATGCGCACCTCCCTTTCGGGACCGCACATAGCGCGAGCGCGAGGCGCCGCAACCCGTTCAGAACCCAAAATATAGGTTGAGCGGTCCGCGATGCAGTCCGACCGCGCCGCCGACATGCGCGCCGCTGCCGGAAACGCCCACATTGGCGTTCAGCGTGGGCTGGATGGGTTCGCCGTCGGCCCCGCACCCCGCCAGGGCCAGGCCCGCAGCCGTCAGGATGATCGCGCGCAGCAATGTCATGCCAGTATCGCCTTCCATCTGTCGATCTGGGCACGGACCTGAGTCGGGGCCGTGCCGCCGTAGGACTGACGCGAGTTTACCGAATTTTCGACGCCAAGAACATTGTAGACATCCCCGGTGATGCCCGCATGGACCGATTGCATGTCCTGCAGAGACAGATCGGGCAGGTCGCAGCCCTGCTTTTCGGCCATCGCGACCAGCGACCCGGTGACGTGATGCGCCTCGCGGAAGGGCAGGCCCAGCACCCGCACCAGCCAGTCGGCCAGATCGGTCGCGGTTGAAAAGCCCGAGCCGGCGGCGGCCGCCAGGCTGTCGCGGTTGGCGGTCATGTCCCTGACCATGCCTTCCATCGCGGCCAGCGCCAGCATCCAGTTGTCGGCGGCGTCGAAGACCTGTTCCTTGTCCTCCTGCATGTCCTTGGAATAGGCCAGCGGCAGGCCCTTCATCACCATCATCAGCGCCGTGTTGGCACCAAAGATCCGGCCCACCTTGGCGCGGATCAGCTCGGCGGCGTCGGGGTTCTTTTTCTGCGGCATGATCGACGAGCCGGTCGAGAACCGGTCTGACAGGGTGACGAAGCGGAACTGGGCCGAGGACCAGATCACCAGCTCTTCGGCGAAACGCGACAGGTGGACCGCGCAGATCGAGGCGACCGACAGGAACTCGAGCGCGAAGTCCCGGTCGCTGACCGCATCCAGCGAGTTGGCGGCGGGCCGGTCAAAGCCCAGCGCCTCGGCCGTCATGTCGCGGTCGATCGGGAAGGAGGTGCCCGCCAGCGCGGCCGCGCCCAGCGGGCATTCGTTCATCCGGGCGCGCGCATCGCGCACGCGGCTCAGGTCACGGCCGAACATCTCGACATAGGCCATCATGTGGTGGCCCCAAGTCACCGGCTGGGCGGTCTGCAGGTGGGTGAAGCCGGGCATGACCCACTCGGCCCCGGCCTCGGCCTGCGCCAAAAGCGCGCGGATCAGGGCCAGCAGGCCGGATTCGGCGGCGTCCAGCTGATCGCGGACCCACAGCTTGAAATCGGTCGCCACCTGGTCATTGCGGCTGCGGCCGGTGTGCAGGCGGCCAGCGGGTTCGCCGATGATCTCTTTCAGGCGGGCCTCGACATTCATGTGGATGTCTTCCAGCGCGGTCGAGAACCGGAATTCGCCCCGCTCGATCTCTGACAAAACGGTGAGCAGCCCTTTCCGAATGGCCTCGGCATCACTATCAGTAATCACGCCCGTGGCGGCCAGCATGGCGGCATGGGCGCGCGAGCCTGCGATGTCCTGGGCAGCCATCCGCTTGTCGAACCCGATCGAGGCATTGATCGCCTCCATGATCGCGTCAGGACCGGCGGCAAAGCGGCCGCCCCACATCTGGTTCGAGGAGTGATCGGTCATGTTGGAAAACCCGGAGTTGATATGCGCCTTTATCGTCTGATCCCCCTTTATATGGCCCTCGCTCTGGGTGCAAACGCCGCGATGGCCGCCGATGTCGCGACCCTGGAGGGTCTGCGCGACGGCAGCATGAAACGGCTGATCCTGCATTCCGAACCCAAGCCGGTCGAGGCGGTCGAATTCCAGCTCGAAGACAACAAGGGCACCGGTTCACTGGCGGATTATCGCGGCAAATACGTGCTGGTGAATTTCTGGGCCACCTGGTGCGCCCCCTGCCGCAAGGAGATGCCGCAGATCGCCGAGTTGCAGGAGGAGTTCGGGGGCGACAAGTTCGAGGTTCTGACCCTGGCGACCGGGCGCAACTCGCCCAAGGGGATCGTCAAGTTCTTCGAGGAAAACGGCATCACCAACCTGCCGCGCCATCAGGATCCGAAACAGGCGGTGGCGCGGGAAATGGGTGTCGTGGGCCTGCCGATCACCGTGATCATCGACCCCGACGGCAACGAAATCGCGCGCCTGATCGGGGATGCCGAGTGGAATTCGGACAGCGCCAAGGCGATCATATCGGCGCTGATTGGCGGCGAGGGCTGAGTTTTCCGGAACCTCGCGATTCGTGCTATTCTCCCGACCATTGTTTATGGGGGAATTGCTATGAAACGCATTGTGTTGATACCAACCGTCGTCGCCACTGTCTTGATTTCTGGCGTGGCACAGGCGGACTACAAACGTATAAAGTCGGCTTCCCAATTCAACGCTGAGTTGGTCGGAAAAAGTTGGTAGATGAACAGGGGAATGTGTTCGTTGCCAATGCTGACGGCACTATTTCGGCAAAGCTGACAAACGGAAAAAAGTTCAGCGGAAACTGGGTGTGGAACAGAAAGTTCTGGTGCCGGAACGGCGTCCTGGACGGCAAGGAGTTGGGCACCGATTGCCAGGTTTTCGAGATTGACGGAAATTCTGTCAGGATGACCCGTGAAAAAGGCAAAGGACGCACGACAATCTATTCGCTTCAATAACCACCGATACTGCCGCTGCGTTTCCGTGATACACTGTATCCGACCCTAGCGGGTCGGGTTGCGGGTTGGTTCTGCGAGAAGGAGGCAAGCATGAAACCGGTAGTTTTGCTGATCGGGCGGCTGCCGAATGTGATCGGCGACGTGGCGCGGCAGCTGGAGCACCTGCCGATCGAATGGCTGGGCGCGCATGATCAGGTCGAAGTCAAACGGCAATTGGACGCCGAACCGCGCATCGTCTGCGCGATCATGGGTGCGGGGCTGGACGACAAGGTGCGTGGCGAAATGGTCGGCATCGTCGCCGCCCGCCGGCCGGATATCTGCATTCACCTCAAGGACAGGGCGTCGGGCCCCGAAGGCCTCGTGCCCTTTGTCGAGCGGGTGGTGCGCGGCCAGGTTCTTGACACGCTTCAGCCCGGCTGACGCGACGCCACCTTTGACTTGCTCCGTCAGGCTTTGCAGGTTTGGCGGTGGAGGTGTCGATGCCGTTGGAAATTCTGCTGGTTCTGGTCGTCGCCGGGATTGCCGGAATCGCGCTGTTGCTGCACCTGTCCGGCCGCTCGAACCAGCGCGTTCTGACGGCCGAGAGCGCGCGGGCCGAATGGACCCGGCATTTCCCCGACGACTGCATCGTCGATGTCACGCTGGCGCATGACGGCCATGCGGCGCTGTTGCGGACCGAGACCGGGCCGGGGCTGCTCTGGACCTTCGGCGCCGACACGGTTGCGCGGCATCTGCTGGATTACGACTGGCTCGACCATCCGCAGGGGCTGAAGATCTATTTCCACGACTTTGCCGCGCCGCAGGTTCTGGTTCGCCTCGACGAAACCGAGCGCCAGCACTGGCGCAATCTGATGAGATCACCATGACCGACCAGATCACCTATCCCGACGTGGTTCAGTGGGCCGTGCCGTTCTTCATTGCCGCCATTCTGGCCGAGTTCCTGTGGATCGCCGTCAGGGGCCGCGGCGGGCGGTACGAGACGCGCGACGCCGTGACCTCGTTGATCATGGGGGCGGGCAACGTGGCGTCGGGCCTGCTGCTGGGGTTCATCGCCTGGGCGTTCTTCATGTGGCTGTGGGAGCTGACCCCGCTGGATCTGGGCACCTCGATTCCGGTGGTCATCCTGTGTTTCGTGCTGGACGATCTGCGCTATTACTGGGTGCACCGGTTCGGGCACCGCATCCGCTGGGTCTGGGCCAGCCACGTGAACCACCACAGCTCGCAGCACTACAACCTGACCACCGCGCTGCGGCAGACCTGGACCTATACCTTCACCTTCATGATGGTGGTGCGCGTGCCGCTGATCCTGCTGGGGTTCCACCCCGCGATGGTGCTGTTCTGCGGCGGTCTGAACCTGATCTACCAGTTCTGGATCCACACCGAGGCGATCGGCAAGATGCCGCGCTGGTTCGAGGCGGTGATGAACACGCCGAGCCATCATCGCGTGCATCACGGCCGCAACGCGCGATACCTGGATTGCAACTATGCCGGCGTCTTCATCATCTGGGACAAGCTGTTCGGAACCTTCGTGCCGGAACAGGAGGAAGAGAAGGTCGATTACGGCCTGGTGCACAACATCGGCACGTTCAACCCGCTGCGCGTGGCCTTTCACGAATGGGTGGCGATCTTCCGCGACATCCTGCGACCGGGGCTGAGCCTGCGGCAGCGGCTGGGCTATGCCTTTGGGCCGCCGGGCTACAGCCATGACGGCAGCCGGGATACCTCGGACCGGATCAAGGCCAAGCACCTGGCCCGCCACCCCGAGCATCGCGGGACGCCGGGGTTTGAGCGGGCGGAGGCCGCTATCGGGGCGACCGCGCGCGAACAGACACAATAGCCGGGTTTTGCCGACGCCGGTCCGGGCCCGCTTGATTTTCCGGCCAAGCGCCCCATATCCCGGTGATCTGTTTCAGGTTTTCGATTGGAGGCCAGCATGGGCCGCACCACGGTATTCTTTGTCGCCATCGGATTGTTCGGATTGACCCTTGCGATGATCGCGGCGCTGAGCGCGCTTCCCGCCGCGCTCATCCTGGCCGGGTATGGGCTGATGGGACTCGGCACGCTCGGGGCGCTTTCCGGCGTGGTCCGCTCCCTGGTCTCGACCCGCTGACGCGCCCGGCGCGGGCGCCTTCGGGCATTCGCTAAAATCCTCCGGTTAACCTCTGCTTCACCTCCGGTCTCCGAAACTGCGGGCAGGCCCCGCGGATTCGGACAGGCAGGATGAGACGACCCAGGTTCAGAAAGGCGCAAGTGCCCGAGGGGGCCGAAAACCCCCTGAACGCCGCCGTCGCGGCGCGCGACCGGTCGGTGCTGGACATGGCGACCGAAGCGGTGCGGCACAAGCAAT
>NZ_JBXWRY010000045.1:0-29413 GCF_059613135.1 Ruegeria sp. BHSB196 | reverse complement strand
GAAAGAACATGTCCTCCTTGGCCTTGGTGTACTGCTCCCACCGGATCCGCGATTCCAGATCCATCGGAGACAGTTTCCACTGTTTCATCGGGTCGTGAATCCGCATGAGGAACCGCAACTGCTGTTCCTCGTCGGTGATCGAGAACCAGTATTTCAGCAGGATGATGCCGGACCGGACCAGCATCCGTTCGAATTCCGGAACGTCCTGAAAGAACTGCTCGACCTGATCCTCGGTGGCAAAGCCCATCACCCGTTCGACTCCGGCCCGGTTGTACCACGACCGGTCGAACAGCACGATCTCGCCCCCGGCGGGCAGGTGCGGCACGTAGCGCTGGAAATACCATTGGCTCTGTTCGCGCCGGTTGGGCGCCGGCAGCGCGACGACCCGGGCGACCCGCGGGTTCAGGCGCTGGGTGATCCGCTTGATCACACCCCCCTTGCCGGCGCTGTCGCGCCCCTCGAACAGAATGCAGACCTTGGCGTTGGTGTGCTGAACCCAGTCCTGAACCTTGATCAGTTCGGCCTGCAGACGCAGCAGGTTGCGGAAATACACCTTGCGGTCCAGCATGTCGGGATGCTGTTCCCGGTAGATCCGCCTGACCTCCATCGAGAGCATCGGTTCGCTGAATTCGATCTCGATGTCTTCGTCCAGCGTGTCCTGAAGCTCCGCTTCCAGCCAGTCCTGCGCCGCAGTGTCGTGTTCGTATGCCAATTTCTGCTCCTTATTTCCGGTCGCCCCGCGAACTTACCCGAGGCGTGTAAACCCGGGGTGTCGGACCGGTCTGTTCCCCTGCCAGGGGCTTGACCGCTAGAAACCGCGCTGGCCGATCCAACCGCGCAAGGCGAAATATCTGAGTTTTGAATGTGTACCTCAAGCCACCGAGATACAAGCACTCGATACGGCCTGGCGCGGAATGCGCGGACGTGCCACGGGCGGGCCGGGTCAGACCGGCAGGGCCGTGGTCTTGAACACGGTCCGGAGCGCGAAGGAACTCTGCATCTGCGCGACGCCCGGCAGGCGCGACAGATACTGGCGGTGGATGCGGGCGAAGTCGTCGGTGTTTTCGGCCACCACCTTGAGAATGTAATCGGCGGAGCCGGCCATCAGGTGACATTCCAGAACGTCCGGGATGCGCGCCACCGCCTTTTCGAAGGCTTCCAGTACCTCCTCGGCCTGCCCCTGCAAGGTGATTTCCACAAAGACCGTCGTCGGCACCCCGAGCTTTCGCGAATCCAGCAGCGCCACGTAGTCTCGGATATACCCGTCTGCCTCCAGCCGCTGAACGCGCCGGTGGCAGGCCGAGGGCGACAGGTTGACCTGTTCGGAGAGTTCCGCATTGGACATCCGGCCCTTCTTCTGAAGGGCTGCGAGAATCCGTCGATCGGTTGCGTCGAGGCTCATGCGCGCACACCTGTTGCATGGTTCTGTCACTTCTTCGAAGTTTATCCCGCAGATCACCCAAATGGCGAGCAGGGTTTCACAGAAATTGCAGCGGATACTGCCCATAATTTGAGCAGTTTGTGAATGGAGATCACGAAAATGAAGATCGGGTGCCCCAAGGAAATCAAGCCACAGGAGTTCCGCGTCGGCATGACGCCGAACGCCGCGCACGAGGCGGTCGCGCACGGCCACGACGTGCTCATCGAAACCAAGGCCGGCCTCGGCGCCGGATTCGACGACGCGGCCTACGAGGCCGTCGGCGCGCGGATCGTGGATACGGCCGAAGAGGTTTTCGCCACCGCCGACATGATCGTCAAGGTCAAGGAGCCGCAGGCGGTGGAGCGCAAGATGCTGCGCGAAGGCCAGTTGCTGTTTACCTACCTGCATCTCGCGCCGGACCCGGATCAGACCCATGACCTGCTGGCCTCGGGCTGCACGGCGATCGCCTACGAGACCGTGACCGACGCCAATGGCGGCCTGCCCCTGCTGGCGCCGATGTCCGAAGTCGCCGGCCGTCTGGCGCCGCAGGTCGGATCCTGGACGCTGCAAAAGGCCAATGGCGGCCGCGGCGTGCTGATGGGCGGCGTGCCCGGCGTTGGCCCCGCCAAGGTCGTGGTGATCGGCGGCGGCGTCGTCGGCACCCATGCGGCCAAGGTCGCCGCCGGAATGGGCGCGGATGTCACCGTGCTCGACCGGTCGCTGCCGCGCCTGCGCTATCTCGATGATGTGTTCGGCGATACCTTCAAGAACCAGTATTCCACCGCCGGGTCCACCGCCGAACTGATCGAGACCGCCGACATGGTGATCGGCGCGGTTCTGATCCCGGGCGCGGCGGCGCCCAAACTGGTACGCCGGGACCAGCTTGCGACCATGAAGCCCGGCGCGGTGCTGGTGGACGTGGCCATCGACCAGGGCGGCTGTTTCGAAACCTCCAGGCCCACGACACATGCCGACCCGATCTATGACGTGGACGGCATCATGCATTACTGCGTGGCCAACATGCCGGGCGCGGTCGCGCGCACCTCGACCATCGCGCTGGGCAACGCCACCATGCCGTTCATGCTGGCGCTGGCCGACAAGGGCTGGAAACAGGCGTGCCTGGACGATCCCCACCTGCTGGACGGGCTGAACGTCCATGCCGGGCAACTGACCTACTATGCCGTCGGCAAGGCGCTGGGGATCGACGTGGTGTCGCCGAACGTGGTGGTGAAATCCTGAGACGCGGGGGCTCCCGCCGCTGACCGCGCCCCCTGGCGGGGCCGCGATCCAGCGTTGGGCCGGGCGCCGCGCCGATGGCGCGGCGCCCGGCCCAACCGGAGGAATGGCGCGCAAGCGCCGTGACGACGGGCGGGAGCGCCTCAGCCCGCCTTCTGGATCTCCACCGAATGCGGGTAGGGAATCGAGATGCCCTTGGAGTCGAAGGCTTCCTTGACCGCCTTGGTGATCTCGAATTTCAGATCCCAGTAATCCTCGGCCTTGCACCACAGCCGCGCCGTCAGATCGACCGAACTGTCGCCGAGATTGGTCACTTTCACCCACGGTTCCGGATCGTCGAGAATCCGTGCATCCGCCTTGGCGACCTCCAGGATGATGTCCATCGCCTTGTCCGCGCTGTCGCCGTAGTCGATGCCGAACACCAGATCGACGCGTCGCGTGTCATGCGCCGAGAAATTGGTGATGATCGACCCCCAGGCCTGCCCGTTGGGCACGATGATCTGCACGTTGTCGGGCGTCACCAGTTCGGTGGTGAACAGGTTGAGGTCTTTCACCGTGCCCGCGGTTCCGCCGATATCGACATACTGGCCCAGCTTGTAGGGCCGGAACACCACCAGCATCACGCCGGCGGCAATATCGCTGAGCGTGCCCTGCAACGCCAGGCCGATGGCCAGCGACGCGGCGCCGAGAATGGCGACGATGCTCGTCGCCTGGATCCCGAAGATGCCCAGCACGGCCACCAGAACCATGGCCAGGATCACCCATTTCACCATGCTGGCGGCGAAATTGCCCAGCGTCGGGTCGATCTGCGGCGTGGCGTTGATCCGGTTGCGGACCATGCGGCCCACGGCTCCGGCCACGATCCAGCCCAGAACGATGACGATCAGCGCCTTGATGGCGTTCAACAGCAGCGGCGCGAATTCGCCCGCCTGGTTCACGATGTCGTCCACGATTGTCTCCCTTGTCCCAATGTCTCGTTCACAATTGCCTATGGCCGCGGATAATCAAGCCCCTCCGTCCGGCCGTCCAGGTGCATCGCAGCCGGGTTTTCCCCCTGTCTGTTCGCCAGAAAACAGCCGCTGACCGGTGCCGCACAGTTGCCATGGTGCAATTCCTCCGATTGATACCTAGCTTGAATGGCAGCCAGAACAGGAGAAAACCATGCTGGACAGCGCGACCTTTCCCATCATGAGCCGTTGGCCCGCCACGCACCCCGACCGGATCCAACTCTATTCCTACCCCACCCCCAACGGCGTGAAGGCGTCGATCATGCTGGAAGAAACCGGCCTGCCCTACGAAGCGCATCGCGTGACGCTTGCCGATGCGGATGTCAAAAGCCCCGAATTCCTGTCGCTGAACCCCAACAACAAGATCCCCGCCATCATCGACCCCGACGGCCCCGACGGCGCGCCGATCGGCCTTTTCGAAAGCGGCGCGATCCTGCTCTATCTGGCGGAAAAGTCCGGCAAGCTCCTCGGCGCGACCGCAAGCGACAAGCATCGCGTCACACAATGGCTGATGTTTCAGATGGGCGGCATCGGGCCGATGTTCGGTCAGCTCGGGTTCTTCCACAAGTTCGCCGGCAGCGAGATCGAGGATCCGCGGCCCCGCGAACGATACATCAATGAGGCCAGGCGCCTCCTGGCGGTCGTGGACGGCCAACTTGCCGGAAGGGACTGGATTGCCGGCGACTATTCCATCGCCGACATCGCCATCGCCCCGTGGCTCAACGCGCTGGAGTTCTACGGCGCAAAGGAGGTCGTCGGCTGGGACGATCACCGGAACGTCACCGCCTATGTGGACCGTTTCCTGCAGCGCCCGGCGGTGCAGAAGGGCATGGTCACGCCGCCGCGGGCGTGATCGCCGCCGCCACTTTTTCCGCGATCATGATGGTGGGAGCGTTGGTGTTCCCGCCGATCAGCGTCGGCATGATCGACGCATCCACGACGCGCAGCCCCTCGACCCCGTGAACCCGGGCCTCAGGATCCACGACCGCCATGTCATCCCGCCCCATCTTGCAGGTTCCGACCGGGTGATAGATCGTGTCGGCGCGGTTGCGAATGTCGGCCTCCAGCTGTTCCTCGCTGCCGTCATGCGGATAGAGCCGCTTGCCCCGCCACGGTTCCAGCTGCGGCGATTCCAGAATGGCCTCCATCTGCCGCGCACCCTTCTTCAAAAGGTCCAGATCGCGCGCATCGCTCAGGAAGGCTGGATCGATCCGTGGAGCATCCGTCGCCCGCGCCGAATTCAGCCCCACATGCCCCCGGCTGAACGGCCGCAGCACGCAGGCATGGCACGAGAACCCGTAGCCGAGGTGAATCTTGCGCATGTGATCGTCGACGATGCCGATGACGAAATGCAGTTGCAGGTCCGGCCGGGGCTGCGACGGATCCGATTTCAGGAACGCCCCGCCTTCGGCAAAGGGCGTCGCGAACATCCCGCTCCCGTCCCGGCGCCAGGCCAGGCCCGCCCGGATCAGGTCCAGCGCACCGCCCGGTGACAGGCCCACGACATCCTTGCGCTTCGACTTGTAGCTGATGACGTAATCCAGGTGGTCCTGCAGGTTCTGCCCGACCCCCGGAAGCTCGTGCACCACGTCGATGCCGTGTTGGGCCAGTTCCTCCCGCGGGCCGATCCCGGACAGCAGCAGAAGCTGCGGCGAGCCGAAGGCGCCACCCGACAGGATCACTTCGCGGCGCGCGCCCACCCGCTCGGTGGCGCCCTTCCTGCGGATCTCGACACCGGTTGCCCGTTTGCCGTCGAACAGCACGCGCTCGGCCGTCGCCTTGGTCAGCACGGTCAGGTTCGGCCGGTCGCGGACCTCCCGCACATAGGCCGCCGCCGCCGAACACCGTTCCCCCTTGTGCGGCCCGTCGTGGAACTGCGTGACCTGGTACAGGCCCGCGCCTTCCTGTTCCGGGCCGTTGAAATCCGGGTTCCTGCGCACCTGCTGCTGGACGCAGGCTTCGACAAAGGCATGGGTGATCGCGCGGGGATCGGACTGATCGGAGACCTTGAGCGGCCCGTCGGACCCGTGCAGGTCGTCCGACCCGCGAACGTTCCCTTCGGCCTTCCGGAAATAGGGCAGGACGCTGTTCCAGTCCCACCCGTCACAACCCAGATCGGCCCAGTGGTCGTAATCCGTCGGATGCCCGCGCACATAGAGCATCGCGTTGATGGCCGAGGAGCCGCCCAGCGCCTTGCCGCGCGGATGGAACCCCTGCCGTCCGTTCAGCTCCGGCTGGGGCACGGTCTGGAACGCCCAGTTGTTGATCCTGGGCCGGCCCGAGATCATCGCGACCACCAGCGCCGGGGCACGGATCACCAGATCCTCGCCGCTGCCGCCGGCCTCGATCAGGCAAACGGACACGTCCGGGTTTTCGCTCAGGCGCGCGGCCATGACGCAGCCCGCCGACCCTCCGCCCACGACGACATAGTCGAATTCCATGGCCAGCACCTCCCATCGCTGCATCTGGAAAGCGTAGGGGGCGCCGCGATGTCGGGCAAGCGGAACGTGGCGCTTAGCCCGGCAGCTTGCCGGTCAGCACATAGCGCAGGATGTCCACCACCTGGCCCGGCTGCTCGGCCACGGCCAACGCCGCGGCATCCACTTCCTTGAGCGCATGCTGGTGGTCGGGGCCGTGCAGCACGATGATCGACTTGCCCAGCCCCGCCGCATATCCGGCGTCGAAGGCAGCGTTCCACTGCTTGTACTTGTCGCCAAAGCGCACGACGACCACATCCGCATCCGCGATGCCCTTTCGGATGCGGATCGCGTTCACCATCGCGCCCTTGTGGTCGTGCCAGTACTTGTCCGTCTCGCCCCCCAGGATCGCCACGCCGCAATCGTCGCTGGCCGCATGGTCGGTCACTGGGCTGCTGAAGGTGATGTCCAGCCCCTGCGCACCATCGATGATCTGCTCGCGCCAGTCGGTGTGGATCTCACCCGAGAGATAGACGTTCAGGCCCATGGCTTCCTCCGCTGTTGTTGCAGAGCCTACTTAAACTGCAATCAGGCGGAGCCCAATGCGGGATGTGCAGAAATCCGCGCCGTCGCTGTCATATCTTGCGGGCGACCAGATATCGGGCGGGTGGCGTTGCCGGGAAATTGCCGCTTTCGACGATCTCGAACCCCGCTTTGGTGATCGCCGATTCAAGTGTTTCGATATCCAACAGGTTGACGAAGGGCGCTTTGCCGACCAGCTGCATCACGGGCAGAAACATCTTGAGCAAACCGAACTTGAACCCCAGACCTCCCTCGGCGAGGCAGGGTGTTTTCGAAATGAACACCCCGCCCGGCTTCAGCCGCGCGTGGATGCCCGCGAAAACGCTGTCAATGTCCCGCACAAGGTGGAACAGGTTGAAGCCGAGTATCGCGTCATAGGTCTGACCCTGGCCCGGCGCGGTGACATCGATGCGCTCGAACGTGACATTGTCGACCGCTTCGGCCTTGGCTTTGCTCCGGCCGATCTCCAGCATTCCTTCGGAAAAATCGCTTGCCGTGATGTGCGCAACCGATGGCGCCAGCAACAGCGCCGTCGACCCTGTCCCGCAGCCGAGTTCCAGAACCCGGTCATCCGAAGTCAGATAAGACCGTGTCCGTCCCAGAGTATGTTCATAGGATTCCATGTCACGGATCGGAGACTTTGCGTATTTGGTCGCGATCCCGTCCCAGAATTTCGCCGTCGTCGCTGTCATGGTTGATCTCCTTTGCACGCTACTTATTCATGCGCAGATCGAATAGGAATTGCTGAAATCCGCAGAGTCTTTATACATTTTTGCATGAAAAAGACCCGCGATTTCGACTGGAACCACATCCGCGCCTTCCTGGCCACCGCCGAAACCGGCTCGCTCTCCGCCGCCGCGCGCCAAATCGGGCAGTCGCAGCCCACGCTGAGCCGCCAGGTCGCCGCGCTCGAGGCCGATCTGGGCGTGATGCTGTTCGAGCGCGTCGGACGGTCGCTGACCCTCACCCAGGCCGGTGCCGGTTTGCTGGATCACGCCCGTGCGATGGGCGAGGCCGCCAACAGGATCGCCCTGACCGCAACGGGACAGGCGCAGTCGATCGAGGGGCTGGTCCGCATCACCGCCAGCGACGTGATGTCGGCCTATTTCCTGCCCGACCTGCTGCGCCAGATCCGGTCGCAGGCGCCGCGCCTGCGGATCGAGGTGATTGCCGCCAACGATATCCGCGACCTGATGCGGCGCGAAGCGGATATCGCCATCCGCCATGTGCGCCCGGACCAGCCGGACCTGATCGCCAAACTGGTGCAGGAGGCATCGGGGCATTTCTACGCGACCACCGATTATCTCAACCGCATGGGGCGACCCAAATCCAAACCCGACCTGTCACAGCACGAATTCATCGGCTTCGGCGATACCCAACGGATGATCGACTACCTGAAGCCGTTCGGCATCCATCTGAGCGAGGAGAATTTCCGGCTGGGATCCCAGAACGGGATCGTGGCCTGGGAATACGCCAGGCAGGGGTTTGGCATCGCGCCGATGTCGCAGGTGGTCGGCGATTCCACGCCCGGTCTGGAACGGGTACTGCCCGAAATGGAGCCCATCAAGTTCCCGATCTGGCTGACCACCCATCGCGAACTGCACACCAGCAAGCGCATCCGGCTGGTCTTCGACCTGCTGTCGGAGTTCCTGTCGAAATAGAAAACGCGCCTGAAGGCGCGCTTCCGAGGCAATCGTTCGCGGCGGTCAGCCTCGCAACACGCCGCCGGTGGCCTTGGACACCTTGGCGATTATCTTTTCCGCCACCGCCTCGATATCCTTTTCCTTCAGCGTCGCTTCGGTCGGCTGCAGGCGCACCGTGATGGCCAGCGATTTCTTGCCCTCGCCCAGGGATCCGCCGACGAACTCGTCAAAGACGCGCACCTCTTCGATCAGCGCCTTGTCCGCCCCGGCGGCCGCATTGACCAGCGTCAGCGCCTCGACATCGGCATCCACGACAAAGGCAAAGTCACGCTCGACCGCCTGCAGGTCGCGCAGTTCCAGCGCCGAGCGGGTCGCCCCGGCCTTGCGCGGCAGCGGCACCTCGTCGGGCCAGATGGTAAAGGCCATGGCCGGCCCCTTGACGTCCATCGCCTGCAGGATGCGCGGATGCAGTTCCCCGAAGACGCCCAGAACCTTCTTGGGGCCCAGGCAGATTCGGCCGTGTCGGCCGGGATGCCACCAGGCATCGCCGTCGCGCAGGATCTGCACCTTGGCCGGTGCGCCGATCGCGGCCAGCACGGCCTCGGCATCGGCCTTGGCATCGTAGACATCCACCGGACGGGACGACGCCTGCACGTCCTTGGGGCCGGTGCGCCCGACCAGCAATCCGGTGATCTGGGTCTGCTGATCGCCCGGCTCTCCGTTGTGGAACACCGGGCCGACCTCGAACAGGGCCAGATCGGAGAAGCCGCGCGCCTGATTGCGTGCCGCCGCCTGCAGCAACCCCGGCAGCAGGTCGGGGCGCATGTGGCTCATCTCGGAAGAGATCGGGTTTTCCAGCATCGTGGCGTCATCGCCGCCGCCGAACAGCGTGGCCGACGCCTTGTCGATGAAGGTATAGGTCACGCATTCGTTGTATCCCAGCGCCGCGCAGGTGCGCCGCGCCATCGACTGGCGGCGCTGGCGGGGCGTCATCACCGGTTTGGGAATTCCCGGCGTCAGCCGCTCGAGCGGCTTGCCTTCAAGCTTGGTCAGCGAGGCGACGCGCGCAACCTCCTCGACCAGATCGGCCTCGCCCATGATGTCGGGGCGCCAGCTTGGCACATGCGCCATGTCGCCTTCGAGGCGGAAACCCAGCCGGGTCAGCGTCTGGCGCTGTTCGCTTTCGGGAATGTCCATGCCGACCAGCGACTGCACGCGCTTGGCATCCAGCCGGTAGGCGCGGGACTGGTCGGGCACCTGACCGGCGACCACGACATCCGAGGCTTCGCCGCCGCAGATATCCAGGATCATCTGGGTGGCGTGCTCCAGCCCCTTCAGCGTGAAGTCAGGGTCCACGCCCCGCTCGAACCGGTAGCGCGCATCCGAATTGATCTTCAGCGCCCGGCCCGCCAGCGCGATCTGGACATGGTTCCAATAGGCGCTTTCGAGGAACACGTTGACGGTATCCCCGGTGCATCCGGTCTCGAGCCCGCCCATGATGCCGCCGATCGACTCGGGTCCGTTGTCGTCCGAGATCACCATCATCCCGGGCTCGAACGTGTATTCCTTTTCGTCCAGCGCCACGAGGGTTTCGCCACCCTTGGCCCGGTGGACGCGCAGATTGCCCCTGACCTTGTCCGCGTCGAAGACGTGCAGCGGGCGGTTGTGGTCAAAGGTCATGTAATTGGTGATGTCCACCAGCGCCGAGATCGGGCGCAGGCCGATCGCCTTGAGCTGATCCTGCAGCCATTGCGGGCTGGGTCCGTTCCTGACCCCCCGGATCACCCGCCCGGTGAACAGCGGGCAGCCGTCCAGTGTGTCCTGATCGATCGTGACCTTGATCGGACTCTCGAAATCTCCCGGCACCGGCGCATAATCGCGGGTCTTGAGCGTGCCCAGCCCGCGCGCCGCCAGATCGCGGGCGAGGCCCGCCACGCCCAGCGCATCCGGGCGGTTGGGCGTGATCGCGATCTCGAACACCGGATCGACCTTGGAGGGGTCGTTCTCGGCCAGCCAGTCCACGAATCGATCCCCGACCTCGCCCGTGGGCAGCTCGATGATCCCGTCATGTTCGTCGCTGAGTTCCATCTCGCGCTCGGAACACATCATGCCAAAGCTTTCGATGCCTCGGATCTTGCCGACGCCGATGGTGGTGTCGATGCCCGGCACGTAAACGCCCGGCTTGGCCACCACGACCGTGATCCCCTCGCGCGCATTGGGCGCACCGCAGATGATCTGCACCTCGCCCTCATCCGTCCGAACCTTGCAGACCCGCAGCTTGTCGGCGTCGGGGTGTTTCTCGGCATGTGTCACGTAGCCGAGCCTGAAATCCTTGAGCCGGTCGGCGGGGTTCACCACCTCTTCGACCTCGAGTCCGAGATCGGTCAGTGCCTCGGCGATCTCGTCAACCGACGCGTCGGTGTCCAGGTGATCCTTGAGCCAGGAAAGGGTGAATTTCATCGGTCGCAATCCGCCAGTCGTCTTTGGTCGGAACGCATGTAGCGGATATTCCGATTGGGTGGAAGAGGCCGGCGGACGGCGGGACCGGGTGGTTTTGCAACAGGAGAATTGCGGCAATGCCACAGTTTCCGGACATAATTCCTTGGACGCGGCGCTTCCTGTGCCGATTTCGGGTAGCATCCGAGGCTGTGACCGCGAATCCGCGCAAGGACGACCCCCGATCGTGATTTCTGGAACATTGCACAGACCCGGCGAACGGCCACCCGCAAGGATCGGGGCGCGCTTCGGCGCAAGGCCCGTTTTGGCAAACGTTCTGGCCGCCGCCGCGCTTTGCCTGACCCTGGCAAGTTCCGGCGCGGCCCAGTCCGAGCCTGCGGAAGCACAATCTCAGGCGATGCAGGCCGCCAACGCGCCGACACTGAGCCTCCGCCCCATCAGCCGGGCCGAGAAGGAGCGGGCCAGCCGGGGCAACAACCCGTTCCGCGACTGGGTCGCCAAGGGCTGGCACGACATCCGCCTTCCCTGGACCACCCAGGCGGCGCGCAACGGAACGCCGCCGGGAACACGGACGCCCGGAACCGCAGAGTCCGCCAGGCAGGCCCTGCGCCTTGGGTTCGTCATTCAACCCGAGACAACACGCAACAGCAGCCTGTCTCTGTCGATCCTCGATTTCGAACGCGACAGCCTGAAAGGACGCGGATGCGCGTCCGATTACGGACCCATCAACACCGTCGAACAGATCAGTTGCCAACTGGAGGCAAGATCGACGCCGGCCAAGACCTTTTTCGAGCGTGTTTTTGACGGCTCGGCCGCCGAAAACCTGCGGCTGAAGGTGCGCTACCTGTATCGGTTCTGAGGACAATCGCCGAAATGGCGCCCGAAAGTCCTTGAAATCTCTTACATTTTCAGATTTCCCGCGCAGAATTGCCATTATGTCCGGATTCTGCCTCATTTTTGTCTTTGTTCTCGGCTTACCTTGCCCTGTCCCTAGTCCAGCTGCCAAACGGAGGGTCACCCGTGAAACAAAGAGTATCCAAGCTCTTTTGGGCCTACGCACCCAGCCCGGGTTCGGCCGTCTCAGGTGGCGATCTCGACACCGGCGTTACCCCCCATGCCGGCTGTCTCGAGAAAACCACCGCCCGGCGCGCCGGGGACGCGAAGTCGAAGATCCAAGAAAACACCTCGGAACGGGTCGCGGCGTGGTGGCACGCGCTGCGCGCCGCGACCCAAACTTGTCGGACCGCCCGCAACTGGGTCACGGCCGTAGTGTCGGTCGAGCCGTCAACAGCGGCAGTTCCATCGCCAAGACCTGTCAGAGCAGTATGCAGGCAAGGGGCGGTCCGATATTTGAAAACGACGCGCGCAGAAAACTTCCTCGGTTAAACCCTGCGTATCATCCTCGGGGAGAAGCGATCATCTCAGGTGCCCAAGCCACCACCCCGATCCAGTGAACCCGCGCACTGCGCCGCGTCGTCAGAAGCCCCCGGTCATCGCCGGGGGCTTTTTTCGCGGCGATGACGTGCCGGGATACCGGTCGGCGCGGTGCGCGGTCGGCCGGCGTTCAAGACGTCGGGGCAAACCGACGGGCCGCGGCGGCGGAAAGAGAACCCCGCCGAATGCGGTGGACAACCGGGACATCCGAACAAGTTCCGCAAACCCGTCGAGGCATCGGCGGTTGACACCGCGGGGTCAAAGGGTACTCAGGGACGATACTTCGTGCCGACGCGACACGGCATCGTGACACGGGGGTTTCTGGATTGGAGATGAAGCCATTATCGAAGAAGCAATATCCGGAAACGGAAGCGGCGTGCGAAGGACGCTTCGCCGGATGGCGTTGCGCAAGTGCACAGCGTTTCCGGTGGCATCGGCGGCGGCCACCGCGCGCACTGCCGAGTGGCCAATTCGCTCTGCCCCCGCTTGCGGCGTGACGTGCAAACCCGCTCGGGTGAAGACGACCGGCTTGCCGGCTTTCGCTCTGGCTCGGATACAGCACCTTGCGGTATCAAGAAAAACCGCCGCAAAAACCGCCGCCGCCGGCAGACAGGACCGGACCAGCGCAACGGAATTGGCCAAAATCAGCCTGAATACCGCAAGGGTTGTACGAAGGGGGTGTCTTGACGGAATTGTTGTGCCAAAGATCTGTTTTGGCCACATGGCCTTGTCTTGAGTTTGAAACCAGCCGGACCGAAGCAGCATGTTGATTGATGAATGTCTGATCTACGATCTTCCGAGGATACAGGACCGCCGCGGCAATTTGACGTTTGTCGAAGGTGGCAATCATATCCCTTTCGACATTCGTCGGGTCTATTATCTCTATGACGTGCCCGGTGGTGCGGAACGGGGCGGTCATGCGCACAAGGCGTTGCACCAGCTCATGATCGCAATGTCGGGCAGCTTTGACGTAACACTGGATGACGGGTTCTCGAAGAAAACCGTTCAACTGAACCGTTCCTACAAGGGGCTGTACATCGGCCCGATGGTCTGGCGTGAACTGGACAACTTCTCGTCCGGCGCCGTCTGCATGGTGCTGGCCTCGGACGCCTACGACGAAGCCGATTACTACCGAGATTACGATGAGTTCAGCAAGGCCGCCGCGGAGCAGAACAGTTGACCGTTTCGTTTCTTGACCTTTCCGCCTCCTACCACGAACTGAAACCCGAGATTGATGACGCCGTCGCCCGCGTTCTGGCCAGCGGGTATTACATTCTCGGACCCGAGGTCGAGGCGTTCGAACAGGAATTCGCCACCTATTGTGAGGCGGAAAAAGCCGTGGGCGTGGGCAGTGGGCTGGACGCGCTGGTGCTGGCCCTGCGGGCGCTCGGGATCGGCGACGGGGACGAGGTCATCGTTCCCTCGAACACCTTCGTCGCGTCCTGGCTCGCGGTTTCCGCCGTGGGCGCGGTTCCTGTCGGTGTCGAACCGGATCCGGCGACCTACAACATCGACCCCAATCGGGTCGAGGCGGCCGTTACCGACCGGACGCGCGCCCTGATGCCCGTGCATCTGTACGGCCAGCCGGCCGATCTGGATCCGCTCGTGGCCATCGCGCGCAAACACGGGTTGTACGTGATCGAAGATGCCGCGCAGGCTCATGGCGCCCGCTACAAAGGCAAACGCATCGGATCACGCGGCGATGCCGTGTGCTGGAGTTTCTATCCGGGCAAGAATCTCGGAGCGTTCGGGGACGGCGGGGCGGTGACGACAAACGATGCCGCCCTGGCGGACAGGATCGCCCTCTTTCGGAACTACGGCTCGCGCCGGAAGTACCACCACGAGGTCCAGGGTACGAACAGCCGGCTGGACCCGATCCAGGCCGCGATTCTCCGCGTGAAACTGAAACACCTCGATCGGTGGAATGAACGGCGGCGGAATGCGGCGAACCGTTACCTGGATGCATTGGCGTCTTCCGGTCTGACCCTTCCCCATGTTCCCAACTGGGCCGAGCCGGTCTGGCACCTGTTTGTCGTTCAGGTGCAAGAACGCGACAAGGTGCAGGCAAGACTGGCCGACGCCGGCATTCAAACCTTGATTCACTATCCGGTGCCTCCGCATCGGCAAGAGGCCTATCGTGCCGCCGCGGCGGCGGGTGCGGATTTTCCGATCGCAAGCGCTCAGGCGGACCATCTGCTGAGCCTGCCCATCGGACCCCACCTGGCGCGACGCGAACAGGACGCCGTGCTGGATACATTGAAACACGTGCTGCGGTGAAAGCGTTGCTTGTGCAAGGAAGGGTAGATCGAACATGAAGACTGCTGTCGTCGGGAGCGGCTTGATCGGGCGCAAGCACATCGATTTGATCGCGAAGGATCCCGAACTGAGCCTGGTTGCCGTGGTGAACCCGCATCATACGCCCACCGACATTCTGAAAGCCCACGGGATTCCGAATTTCAGATCGCATCGGGAACTGGTGGACTCCGGCCTTGCAGAGGCGGCGATCATCTCGAGCCCGAACGAAACCCACGCGGAAATCGCCATTGAACTGATGGAAGCGGGATTGCCGGTGCTGATCGAAAAGCCCATCGCCGCGACGGTGGAAGAGTGCGAAGCGATACTGGAGGCCGAAAGACGCACCGGGGTTCCCGTTCTGGTCGGCCATCACCGCAGGTACAATCCGGTCATCCGCGAAATGCGCGATCTGATCCAGGGCGGCACCCTGGGCGCCTTGGTGGGCGTTTCGGGCGTCTGGTCGGTGCGCAAGCCGGATGACTACTTCAACACGGAATGGCGTGTCGGTCCCAGTGGCGGACCCATCATGATCAACCTGATCCACGAAATCGAGTATCTTCAGACCATGGCCGGCCCCATTCGCGGCCTTTCCGCCTTTTGCGCCGAACGCCGCCGTCTTCCCCATGTCGAGGCGACGGTTTCGCTGAACATGGAATTCGAAAGCGGCGCCCTGGGCACGATCCTTCTGAGCGACAGCGCGGCATCGCCGTGGAGCTGGGAACAGGCCACCGGTGAGAATGCGCCGACCTTCCCGCATTCGCGCAAGAACCCCTACCGTTTCCTGTTCGAAAGCGGCGCGGTGGAATTTCCCCAACTGAAGATTTGGAAACAACCGGAACCCGATTGGACCAAGCCGTTTGAAGTCGAAGACCGGGACATGGTGGCTCAAAGCTGGCAAGGCGTCTTTGCGGATCAGCTGTCCCATTTCCGCGACGTGGCCCTCGGCAAGGCTGCGCCCAAGATCACCGCCCGCGACGGCGCCGAAGCGTTGAACGTCGCGCTGACGGTCCGCCGCGCCATCAACGAACCGGGGCGCTACCTTGAAGTGCCGAAACTGCGGATAGACGCGAACGGGTAGGGCGTGCGCTATTTCGGAACGAAGTACATTATTGTCTCGTAAATCGATTCCGTATAATGCCTTATGAAAACACGGTAATTCGGATTGTAGCCCAAGATCAACTCAGGGATCACCCAAAAATCCGTCGGGCGATGGTAGATGGAAATCGCCATTGTTGGACCAGCTTCGGAAATCAACGCTTCGGCACCGATCAAGGCGTCGATTTCGGCCCCTTCTATGTCCATTTTCAGGTAGCTGGGCGGCGCATCGCGAAACTCGTCAAGTTTGCGTATTTCGATGACGGTTTCGCCATGTTCCGTTACGGTGGAAGCGGAACCATCTGACGAAAACCGTGCATGTCCCGATTGGGCGCCGGCGCCAAATGGCAAGATTTCTACATCACGCATCCCTTCGGTCGCCACCTTGCAGGCCCTCTGATTGTTCGCTTCCGGTTCGAAAATGCGAATGGACTTGTAGTTTGGAAAGCGTCTGGCAAATTCCTGCGACGTGAATCCGTCGAAACCGCCGACGTCCCAGAAAACCGCGCCATTGGGTAGCGTCAGGAACGGTTCGAAATATTGCTGTTCCTGCCGATCTGTGAACCCATCAAGGTACGTCAGATCAAGAGTGGATCGGAACCCAAGAAGCTTGTCGAGAATTTTGAGAGAATCCTCATCCGCCAAGAGGTTTCTAAGCCAAGTGATACGCTCTGGATTGCCATGGTAGGCCACCGAGAACCCTTCGTTAAACACGACCTCTCTAAGCGGGAGGCCGGAAAACTTCAGAAACGCAAAATAATCCAGGTGTTCAATCTCAAACCGGTCCAGAAAACGCGCGACTGTCAGCGGTTTTCCACCCGATGCAACAACAACGAGGCCGTCAGACGGAATATCTTCGGTTTTCAATATCGGCGTTCCAAGATATTCCGTGTCGCTGGAGAAATCGTCAATGATGCCGGCGATTTCGAGATGATCAAGTATGCTTTTCGTGTAAACGTTACACCCAAAAACGAACCGCCGTTTCGCATTCGCTTCGATAAACCGCTCGCAAAATTTCTTTGCCATTGCTTTGCGCTCGGCTGTCCAGCTGAAGTCTCCCAGGCTTTCTATCGTTTGCAAAATCAGCTCCAGTCCTGTTGATTAAATTGCTGATACCCCTGTACGCGCATGTCGAATTCGTCATCGGGGGGCGCCTCAATGCCATTCAGGCGAAACAGGATCCCCGCCTTGTCGAACGGGGCTATTTCCAGTTCTCCACCGCTTTCCTTCAGCGGCACATACTCCATGGTGCCGCCGGCGTTCTTGAATCCGACGGAAAACAACGGCTGTTTCCGCGATACGGTCAGAATCCGTCTTTCAACCTGATGCGCGGCCGGCGGCATCGGTGCATCGGTGTCATAGGGCAATCCCAGAAACGGCAGCATGTACAGCCGCGCGTAATCGATGCCGCAGGAAAGCTCGATCTGGTGCCCGTACAGATCTCCGGGGCAACGCCGCATGCACTCGATGATCCAGTATTCGCTGTCAGATGCGATGAATTGCGTATGCATCAGGCCGTCATTCGGCTTCATGTCTTCGACCAGGCGGAGGATGCTCTCATGGACGTTCCTTCGGATCTGCGATGGCAGGTTGGACGGGAACACGGAACGATCAACCGCGAACGGGTAGACCTCGCAGTATTCGTCGGCGAACGCATGCCAGAAGATTTCGCCGTTGGACACGAACGCCGTGTGGCTGTGCAGCCGCCCTTCGACGAACTGTTCCACCAAGACCCGCTTCTGCCGGGAACTGTCGAACGCACGCGCGACCGCGCCTTCCAGGTCCGCGGGATCCTCCACGATCCGCACGCCGCGGCCGCTGAAGCTGTCAACCGGTTTCACGATGACCGGCATCGTGATTCGCTCGACGTCGATGCAGTCCCCCGGGGCGAATTCGCCGAACTTGCGGGGTGAGGGTATCGCCAGCTCTTCCAGCTTTTCGCGATAGGCGTCCTTGGTGTGCAGGACGTGCGCGACCTCCGGCGTATCGAAACCGGGGTATCCCAGCTTGTCGGCAACATAGGTGGCCGCCATGTAGGCATAGTCGTTGCACGAGGGCACGATGCAGTCGAAGTCGCGCTTTTGACACGCCTCCAGCAGGGTCTCGGGGTCCGAATAATCCTCGAAGATGGAGGCGTCCGCGTAGGCGTGGCATGGATCGTCCGGATTGCGCCCGATCACGGTGACTTGTGCCCCTTCCGCGCGCATTGCTTCGAAAATGGGCGCAGCGCTGAAACTGGACCCGATCAGGAGTGCCTTCATGTAACGGCTTTCAGTTCTTGAGTTTCAGAGCCGCCAAGGGCCGATGTCAGTGCTTCGTCTAGCGCAGAAAGGTCCGCAATAAAATCCCTATGGGGCAGAGGTAACTCCGAGTTTGGTACCTGTCGCCCAAATACAAAGCATGCACGATGCCCCAAAGCGCTACACAGACTGGAGAAATAGTAGTAGTTTGCCCCTCGATATGAAGGCGTCAGAAGCACAATGTTTGCACCAGGTGCTCTGAACATAAGGTTGAGCACAGCCGCTCCAACCGGTGAGACCACGCATTCGCAATTCCGCAACAACTGAATCTGTTGAGCGATCGAAAGGTCCGCCGGATTAACTGCCACAAAGCCCTTATCGATCAAGTGGTGTTCTATGCAGTTCGAGTTGACAAGGTTTCGCCCGTTTCCGGATGTATGCGATTCCCTTCGCAGGTACACTCGACTTAGAGTGTCCGCGGAACGTTCAGCTGAGTCTGGTTTCGTTGCGCTTTGAACAACACCCGTAAGGCCCGCCCCGTCAGCGGACTTCCCTATCGACTGAATGGTTTGCAGCGCAGGACTCAGCGACGCCGTAGCGGTCAATCGATCTGCCTGCTCGCAAGCAACGTCTCTGAGTTTTGCAAGAGCCGCCGAGGAAAAGCAGTGTGTATGCTTGTCCGGGATCGTCAGAGTACCGCTTGAAAGATAGGCTCGGTCGTCCGGGGGGGAGTAAGAGGGCGGGGTCAAATATACCAGCTTCCTGACATGAACACGCCGCCAATTCTGAACGTGAATAACCTCTCTGTTCTTCCGATTGACGATTGCAAGCAGTTCAAGAAGCTTCGGATGGAGTGGGCTGTCTACAAGTAACGGAAAATCATCGTATTCCGGCAATTCGTCGATGAGAGCAAGTCTCGGCATGGCTTCGACCAAAAAATGGGCAAAGTTGCCCATGCACTGTCCTAAAAGGCTGATCCCGCAATCCGCTTTTTTTTGTTTTGACCTCATCCAAAGCCGGAGTTTTCCGCTGGCTGGTCGAAAGGTCGCGCGATTCTCGATCTCAGCCATGAACATGTCGCGATCGGGTTGGATCACTGGCGGATAATAGGCGAAATTATCCTTGACAATGAATTCGGTGCGGCCGACCACGCAAACGTTCTGAAATTCGTAGAGCTTGATCTCAGGAGAAAAGTTCGTGCCGTCGTATTCGGCTGCACCCAACTCGGCGCTTTCCCCCAAAAAAACTGGGGCTTGCCCTTTGGAAACAACAGATGGGAAGAGAACTCGAGCTTTTGTGTCGGACATCCCGTGCTTGTCTGACACAGGCCTGAGCTCAAAGGTCTTGGACATCGCCAAACGGCGAAGCGAGTCTTTGAATCTCCGGAGTCGCTTTATAGACATAATGAATACCGCGTTTTGGTTGTGCTTGTGGCTGGGTGAACCAAAGGGCGTGAAGCTTTGTCACTACCCCACTATGAAACGCTGTCGAAGTTCCGTTTTCCGATCCGATCTGCGGAGACGCGTGGAACAAGAAATGATCTGTAATTCTTCACTATTTTGTTTCATATCGAAGCTTTCTTCAATTCAAAGTTTTTTATCCAAGGCAGGATCTAAGCCGTTCCTTCCAATAATACCGTCTGGCCCTGCCCCTCAGCGCAGCCGGCACGTCCGGAGATTTGCAGAACGCCCGCAGGAGGTCTCGATCGCGTCGATCGCGCGCCTCCCTGAGCGTTGCCGTTCCGATCCGGTCGGCCATCCGCACGCCGTATTCGGGCCCCAGAAGATCGACGGCCAATTGCCGCACGTCCCGGTACTCGCGCCATGTGGGCATCCCGACCAGCGGCCAGTCGAAGCTGTCCCAACGCGCTCTGGGAATGTATTTGGAAACGACCTCCAGGATCAGTTTCATTTGCCGAAAGCGCCTTTGGTGAATGTTATTCGGATGCACGCGATATAACCAGAACGCTTCTTCGTCGAACCAGAACGAGCGGTTCTTTTCGGCCAGATCCTTGAAAACACGAAAAACAAAGGAATAGTCGTCCGCCAGCAATTCTTCATCGAACCCACCGACCCGGTCGATCAGTCCGCGCCGGAGAACCATCCCCTGAAGAAAGATGCGGGACAGACGGCGATAAAGATGCTCGTCCAGCATCCTCTGGGCGTCCCCGCTCCGCAATGGCGCGACGAAGTCCTCATCGTAGATGCTAGGCGCGTTTCGCGTGGGATCTTCGTCAAAATGAACCTGGCGCGGCAAGACCAGGTCCAGGTTTTGGTCGGATTCGAGCCTTGCCACGATGGTATCCAGCGGAAAGCCCGGCATCAGAATGTCATCGCCCGCCATCAACTGAACGTAGGGTCCATCGGTCATGTCGATCAGTTTTTGCGTGTTGGCGGCCGTGGATCCCGTATTGTCCTGCCGTTCGACCCGCACGGGCACCGATGCGCGGGCCGCGAACGCTTCGGCGATGTCCGCCGTGCGGTCGGGCGAACCGTCGTCCAGAACCACGATTTCGAAGTTGTCATAGCGCATCGCCGCCAGGCTGCTCAGACAAACCTCGATGAAGCGTTCATGCGAATAGGTAAGGACCACAACAGATACTTTCGGCATCTCACGCGACATGGTTCTTCCTTTGCCGTCCGGTCACGGCTCAGAGTCGGTGACGGCGTGATCTGAAATGGTCCCGCCTTTTAGGCCAGGTTTCGGGCATTGCCAAGACGCCCAAACCGCCATCGGCGCAGGTTCGCGATCCGCACCGCCGGTTTGCTTCCTTGTCCGCAATACGGTCGGGCAACGCCCGCATGACTCCGGTGCGCCGATCCGAAAAACCGGATCGCCCCCAACCGCGCGACAGGCCTAGGGGCGGGATTCGGCGTTCCGTCAGTCATTGGGGTCTGTGGCGATCCCGCGAGGACTCGAACCCCGAACCTGCTGATTAGAAGTCAGCTGCTCTATCCAGTTGAGCTACGGGACCGCTGGGCCTTTCTTGGGGCTTTTACCCTGCGGGTTCAAGCCCCAAGCGCATGAAGGCGCTGTTGGGATCTTCCCGGTACCCGTGGATCGGACCGCAATAGGCAAACCCCAACGCCTCATAAAGCCTCCGCGCCGCCTCGTATCCCGGCAGATGCGCCGCGCCGGTCTCCAGGACCAGGGCCGAGGCCCCGTCGGCGCGCGCGGCCTCGGCAAGGTGCGCCATCATCGCCCGCGCCAGACCACGGCCGCGCGCGGCCGCCGTCACGTGCACCGACTTCACCTCGGCCGTGCCGTCCGGCAGGGACTTGAGCGCCCCGCAGGCGACCGGGGCGCCACCGTCGTACATGGCCCAGAACCGGGTGTCTGGCGCGGCCAGGGCCGCGGCCTCCATCGTGTGGTTGCTGTCCGCTGGGCCGGCCCGGCGGCTGTGCTCCAGATGCGCGTCGATCAGCGGGCGCAACCCCGGCGAGGCCGGGTCGGCCGGTCGGATTTCCAGCATTCAGTGGGTCCAGGGGCCGCGCCGGTCGGTGGCGAAGTTCTCGCCATAGCCGCGCGGGCGTATGTTGGGCTTGCGCTTGTGCGGCTCCAGCACCTGCGCCTCGATCCCGTGCGCCTGAGCGTATTCCAGCGCCTCTTCCTTTGTCTCGAATTTCAGACGCACCTGGGTCTGCGTGTCCCTCGACGAGGTCCAGCCCATCAGCGGATCGACCTCGCGCGCCGAAGCCGGCGCGAATTCCAGAACCCACTTGCGGGTCTTGGCCATGCCCGAGGTCATCGCGTTCCTGGCAGGCTGATAGATCCGTGCGCGCATGTCATGCTCCGTCGTCATTCGGCTGCTCCCGTTTATGCGCCAGCGCGGGCACGGGGACAAGGTTGCAAATGCCGCATATGCGGCGGCCGGAATTGCCCCTTGAACCGGAACAAAAACAGACCAAGATCGGGCAGGAAAGGAATCCGCCATGCCCTATGCCCATTCCGACAAGACGCTGCCGATGATGCAGGCTCCGGCCCCGGAGGTGAAGGCGCGCCCCAAACTGGAAGGCGGCAAGCGGTTCGTGATGCATACCGATTTCGCTCCGGCCGGGGATCAGCCCACGGCGATCGCGGAACTGGCCCAGGGCATTCTGGATGGCGAACGCAACCAGGTTCTGCTGGGCGCGACCGGCACCGGCAAGACCTTCACCATGGCCAAGGTGATCGAACAGACCCAGCGTCCCGCCATCATCCTCGCCCCCAACAAGACGCTGGCCGCCCAGCTGTATGGCGAATTCAAAGGGTTCTTCCCCGAAAATTCGGTGGAGTATTTCGTCAGCTATTACGACTACTACCAGCCCGAAGCCTATGTTCCGCGCAGCGATACCTATATCGAGAAGGAATCGCAGATCAACGAACAGATCGACCGGATGCGCCACTCGGCCACCCGCGCGCTGCTGGAACGAGATGACGTGATCATCGTGGCCTCGGTGTCGTGCATCTACGGCATCGGCTCGGTCGAGACCTATGGCGCGATGACCCAGGATCTGAAGGTCGGGCACGACTACGACCAGCGGCAGGTGATGGCCGATCTGGTGGCCCAGCAGTACCGCCGAAACGATCAGGCGTTCCAGCGCGGCAGCTTTCGGGTGCGCGGCGATTCGCTGGAAATCTGGCCCGCCCACCTCGAGGACCGCGCCTGGAAACTCTCGTTCTTCGGCGAGGAACTGGAAAGCATCACCGAATTCGACCCGCTGACCGGCGAAAAGACCGACACGATGGAGCAGATCCGGGTCTATGCCAATTCCCACTACGTGACCCCGAAACCGACGATGCAGCAGGCCATCATCGGCATCAAGAAAGAGCTGCGCCAGCGTCTGGATCAGCTGGTGGGTGAGGGCAAGCTGCTGGAAGCGCAGCGGCTGGAACAGCGCACCAACTTCGACCTGGAAATGCTCGAGGCCACCGGCGTCTGCAACGGGATCGAGAACTATTCGCGATACCTCACCGGCCGCGCCCCGGGCGAGCCGCCGCCCACGCTCTTCGAATTCATCCCCGACCACGCCATCGTCTTTGCCGACGAATCCCATGTCTCGGTGCCGCAGATCGGCGGCATGTACCGAGGCGACTACCGGCGCAAGTTCACCCTGGCCGAGCACGGGTTCCGCCTGCCGTCCTGCATGGACAACCGCCCGCTGAAGTTCGAGGAATGGGACGCCATGCGCCCGCAATCGGTGTTCGTCAGCGCCACTCCGGCGGCGTGGGAGCTGGAGCAGTCGGGCGGCGTCTTCACCGAACAGGTGATCCGCCCCACCGGCCTTCTGGACCCCGAGGTCGAGATTCGCCCCGTCAGCATGCAGGTGGACGACCTGCTGGACGAGGTGCGCAAGGTCGCCGCCAAGGGCTATCGCACGCTGGTCACGACACTGACCAAGCGCATGGCCGAAGACCTGACCGAATACCTGCACGAACAGGGCATCAGGGTCCGCTACATGCATTCCGACATCGACACGATCGAGCGGATCGAGATCCTGCGCGATCTGCGGCTGGGCGCCTTCGACGTGCTGGTGGGCATCAACCTGCTGCGCGAGGGGCTCGACATCCCCGAATGCGGGCTGGTCGCCATTCTGGACGCCGACAAGGAAGGGTTTTTGCGCTCGGAAACCTCGCTGATCCAGACCATCGGCCGCGCCGCGCGCAACGCCGATGGCCGGGTAATCATGTATGCCGACAAGATCACCGGCAGCATGGAACGCGCCCTGAACGAGACCAACCGGCGGCGGGCCAAACAGCTTGCCTACAACCAGGAACACGGCATCACCCCCGAGACGGTGAAGAAGAATGTCGAGGACGTGCTGGCCGGTCTCTACGAGGGCGACGTGGACATGAACCGCGTCACCGCCACCATCGACAAGCCGATGCATGGCGCCAATCTCGAGGCGCATCTGGACGGTCTGCGCGAGCAGATGCGCAAGGCGGCCGAGAATCTGGAGTTCGAGGAAGCCGCCCGCATCCGCGACGAGATCAAGCGTCTGGAAGCGGTCGATCTTGCCGTCGCCGACGACCCCATGGCGCGGCAATGGGCGGTGGAGAAGGCATCGGAAGACGCGGTCCGGTCCAAGGGGCGGTCAACGGCAGGGCGGCCGGGGCAGCGGGGTGGGAATGTGAAGCGGCGGAGGAAATAATATCTATGTCGCTGAATTTTGGAAAAGATAGTCCTCGAGATCACTTCAATATGCTTGTGGAGTCGATCGATCGATTTAGGGATAACCCAATGGACATTGGCTTGGGTCAACAGGCTGCAATTAATTCTTGGGCCCTGTGCGAATGGGTGTATCCACACGATATTAGATATTCGTCAAAGATTGCATTCGAGAACGACGTTCGAAGCAACTGTCCTGCGCTATCCTTGTTGCAAGACCTGAACAATGCGAAGAAACACACCACTATCACACGCTATAGTCCGACTGTGTTGAGGACAAAAAAGCAAGGGGGTTTCTCTCGTGGCTTTAATCGAGCTTTTAAGCAAGCAGGTCTTATTGTTACTGATGTCAACAATCAAGAATTTTTGCTGGATGAATTGCTCGGTGATGCACAGGCGTACTGGAAAACACACCTCGCGCTTTTAGCGCTGTGAGCAACCGCAGTATGGCTCTCCAACTCATCTCACCGGCGGATCAAGGCGCATGTTGGGGTAAAACCCCATCCTAAACCCCCATCTCCGCCCGTTTCTTCCGGGTCAGCTTGGCCACGACCATCTCATACGACGTCACGATATGCGCGCGCAGGGACTCGTCGCTCATCCCGCGCGGCTCGTAAACCTGCAGCCATTTCATGCCCCTTGAGGCCAGATAGGGCGCGGGGCGGATGCCGGGCTGATCCTGCAGCACCTCATAGGCCAGATCGGTGGCCTTGAAGGTGAAGGCGTCCTTGCCGTCGTTCCAGCCGCAGATCGCGAACACCTTGCCGCCCACCTTCCACACATCCGCATTGCCCCATTGCACCACGTGGCTTGTGGCCGTGAGGCCGGAACAGAAGGCGTTGAACTCGTCGCGGGTCATGGCGCCGATCCTGACCGGCGTGCGGGGGCAAGGCAAGCACGGGGCCGCGGCCCGCCAGGTGGCTTGACCCGGCATTAACCGGGTTGCGTCAGATCTGCGCCATGCGCAACCGCAACTCTCCGCTCTCGCCCGAGGTCTGGCTGAACGACCTCTTCGCGTCCAAGGCCGTGCAGCAGGGCGGCGTGATCCGGCGCAAGGCGCGGGATATCGAGCGCTTCGTCGGGATGGAGCGTTTCATGGCCGAGATCCATCGACGCGGGTATCAGGTGGCCGAGAACTCGGGCCAGATCGTGATCTTCTGCAACCGTGCGCCGGTGCGCTGGCTGACCTGACCGACGCGCCGCTTTCTTGAAAAGAAAGCGGCCCCGAAATCTTTTCAAGATTTCGGCCCCCTCCGTCCCGGGCCCGTCAGAAATCGAACAGCTCGTCCAGGAACCCGCCGCGTTTCTTCTTGCGGTAGCCCTGAGCGGACCGGTCGTCACGGCTCTGCTGGGGCGGCGCGGAGTAGGCGGCCGAGCGTTCGATGATCTTGTCCAACTCTCCCCGGTCCAGCCACACGCCGCGGCACTTCGGGCAAAAATCGATCTCGACCCCGCTGCGCTCGGCAATCACCAACTCGCTTCCGTCGATCGGGCATAGCATTTCCGACATCTCCCTGTTGCTGTCCCGGTAAAGATGGGGTTGCATTCCCCGTTTGCCACCCCTCGCTGCGGGCAAGTCCGCCACACTTCCCGGTTGCGCCCCCGTGCCGTGTGCTCCACGTTTGAAATCACAGATTGTGATTCCAAACGGCTGCCATGTCCGAAACCGAGACCCTGCCCAGCACGCACGAGGTGCAGGACGCCATCCACCGGGTGCGCGGCGTGCGGGTGGTGCTGGCCGAAGACCTCGCCCGGTTCTATGGCAAATCGGTCAGCGCCTTCAATCAGGCGGTGACCCGCAACAAGGCGCTGTTCGAAGGCTACCGGTTCCAGCTGACCGATGCCGAGGTCGCCGATCTGGAATCACGGAATGTGATTTCAAAGCCCAAGGGCCGCGGCGGGCGGCGGGTCAACCCTTGGGTCTATACCGACTATGGCGTGGCGATCGCCAGCGCCCTGTTCCGCGATCCCCGTTCGATCCGGATCACCCGGATGATCACCGAAGCCTTCGTTGACGGCGCCAACGCCCTGGCCGAAACCCCGCGCCGCGCGCCCGAGATCCTGCCGCCCGAAACCGCCCCCGCCCCGCTGCTGCCCAACGGGGCGCAGCTGCGCGACCTGGCCGAGAACATTCTCGATTCCGGGCAGCAGAGCCTGGTCGACTACATCGCCAACCCCACCACCAAGCGCCAGCAGGCGGTCGCCGCGATCATGAAGACGCTGGCCGAAACCGCGGGCGTCGAGGTGCGCACCCAGCAGGAGCAGCTGCGCCTCAGGATCGCCGAGCGTCTGGCCAGCGGCGACTATGCCGACGATGACGACCGCAAGCGGCTGCTCGACCTGCTGCACGCGATGAAGGGCTGAACCGGGCAGGCTTCCGCCCTCCCCCGCCCTGCGCCGATCCGCAGCACGGGTGGTCAGAGCGGCACGTCAGGGCCGGACGAATTTCGCCCCGCCGACCATGCGCTGCTTGACCTCGGGCGCCGGAACGGTGCCGGCACGTTGCGACATGGCCGGTACCCGAGACCCGCAGGCCACCCCGTCCCCATCCGGATCGTTGCGCAGATGATAGCCCGGAAACCCGCGATAGGCCGGCGCCATGCCCACCGCCTGCGCCGCATCGCAACCGGCCAGCGCCACGATATGCAACACCGCTTCGGCCGGCTCATAGGGCGACGTGCGCAGATACACGCCCAGCGCAACGCTCGCGGTCGTCACCGGCAGCGCCAGGACCATCAGCAATATGCGAACCGGCGACAAGGCGCGCCGCCGCAACGCCTCGGCCCGGCGATGCCGCCGGATCGAGCGCGGGTTCGCAACGGTTTCCTCGCTCGACAGCGAACGTTTTCCCATGAATGCTGTGGTAAGACCCGATTATGGCAGCAGAATGACCCGCAAAGACCCGTTCCACCCCGTCGATGACGCCGCCCGCGCGCTGACGCGCGATCTGATCCGCACGGCCACCCACGCGGCGCTGGCGGTGCTGCAGCCGGGCACCGCCCTGCCCTCGGTTTCGCGCATCGCCCTGGCGACGGACGCACGGGGCCGGCCGGTCTCGCTCGTCTCCAGCCTGGCGGCGCACACGCAGGCGCTTGAGGCCAACCCGGCCTGCGCGCTTCTGGTCGGCGAACCCGGACCCAGAGGCGATCCCCTCACCCACCCGCGCCTGACCCTGCACGCCACCGCCCGGCTGATCGCGCGGGACACGCCCGAGCATCGCGCCCTGCGCGACCGCTATCTGTCGGACCGGCCCAAGGCCGCGCTCTATGCCGATTTCGCCGATTTCCGCTTCGTCACCTTCGACGTGACCGACGGATTGCTGAATGCGGGGTTCGGCAAGGCGTACCGGATCGCACCTGCCGACCTCTGACCGCCGGACTTGCCCGACTCGGCCCTCCGGCGCACACTGAAATCCTGGAACGAACACGGCGCCCTGGTTGCGCCCTTTACGCCTGGCCGGGCCGCCGATGGATCCACGGAGGAAACCATGACCATTGCCCCGCGCCTGAAACACCATCTCGAAGCCAAGTCCGTGCCATACGAGACCGCCCGCCATCCCTATGCGCCCACCGCCGCCGAATGCGCCGAGGCCGCCCATGTGCCCGGCGACCATCTGGCCAAGTCGGTGCTGATCCACATGGAGGACGGGCCGATGCTGGCGGTGGTTCCCTCGAACCACAAGCTCGACCTCTCCGTCCTGCAGTCGATCCTGACCCGCCGCCTCGGCCTGGCCCCCGAGGCGCAGGTCGAAGAGGTGTTCGACGATTGCGATCTGGGCGCCGCCCCGCCCGTCGGCGCCGCCTATGACGTGCCCACCATCGTCGATGACAGCCTGACGGGACTCGACCGTGTCTGGTTCGAGGCCGGGGACCACAAGACCCTGATCGAAATGAAGGGCAGCGACTTCGACCGGCTGATGAAGGACGCCCGGCATGGCTCCTTCTGCTGCCTGAACTGACGGCGCGACCGATCCGGCCCGGTGCGACCTAGCGCACCACGTGCACCGCGCATTGGGCGTGGCGCACCACGTGAGTCGCGGTCGAACCCAGAAAGATGTCCTGCATCCCCGGACGGTGCGAGGCCAGGATGATCAGGTCCGGCTTGTTCGCCTCTGCCCAGTCCAGGATCGACCGGCCCGAATGGCCCTCGATCACCTCGGCCTTGGCATTGGGCAGCTTGGCCGCAAGGTCGTCCAGCTCGGTCTGGATCGCCTTGCGCGCCTCGGTCAGGTATTCCGCCGGCATGTAGGAAATCGCATAGTCGGGAATGTGCTCGACCACATGCATCAGCGTGATCGTGGCATCCGGCGTCGCCAAAAGCTGCGCCAGCTTGAGCGGGCCGGACACGTCCCGCTCGGCGTCGAAGGAAATCGGAACAAGGATGTTGTGATACATGGGCTCGCGCCTCCTGTTGAGATAAGCGAAGTCTGGGTTCGATCGGCCGCGCGGACCTTGATCCAAATCAGGTCAGTCGAAGGTCTCGGCCACATCGTACATGACCGGCTCGAAGCTTTTGCACAGCTCGTTGATCTTGCGGTTGCGGGCGCGCATTTCGTCGGTGCGCAGCATCGCCAGGAAATCCTCGCGCCGCCGCCACTGGGAGTAATTCGCGATCCGGGTCTGGGCGTCGTTCACGTGCAGGCCGGCAGCGACAAAACCCGGCTGCTTTGAGATGAAATTGGCATAGGCGTCCGTCAGCGCCTCTAGCAGATCCTGACAGGTTCCGGGCGTCATCTCGAAGGTGGTGATGACGGTCTGAACGGTGGCATCCTTGGAAATCTTCGGCATCTTGCTCCTCCTCGTCTGCCTCCAGCCTAACACAGCTTTTCGGGATTGCGCGCGAATTTGTGCCTTGTTCCAGTCACTTCCGCCCCGCGCCTGCCGGCTCCGCGGCTAACCATCCGTTAACCAAGATTAGCGAAGGATTGCCGAAAAGAGGGTGCCCGTGGGCCGATACCTGATCGCCATTGCGTTTTGCCTCTTGGCCGCGGAGCCCATCCGGGCGGGCGCCTGGCTGCGCGACGAGGGCACCGGTTTCGTCGCCGTCACCGGCACGACCCGCGTGCCGGATGCAGACCAGACCGACGGCCGGTATTCGCTCTATGCCGAATGGGGGGTGGAAGATTATCTGACCGTCGGACTGGACGCCAACGAAACCCCCTGGACCAACGGTCACGCGCTCTTGTTCGCGCGCGTTCCGCTGACCCGACCCGGCCGGTTCGGGCGGCTCGCGCTGGAACTCGGCACCGGCGTCCACCACTGGAATGCGGGCACCCACCGGATGACCCGCCTGCGGCTGTCCTACGGCAAGGGGTTCGCGCTGGGCGCCGAACAGGGCTGGGTCGCGGTGGACGCCACGCTGGACAAGCGGCGCGGGGCGGACTCGGTGCGCAAGCTGGATCTCACCGCCGGTCTCTCGACCGACCGCCGCCTGAACCCG
>NZ_JBXWRY010000044.1:0-31726 GCF_059613135.1 Ruegeria sp. BHSB196 | reverse complement strand
CGCCGAGAGCGTCGGGAGCTTCAGCGGGCGCGACTTCAGGGAGGACGGTTTTGTCCGCTGGGCGTGCTGACATGGATTCAGGAGCGCGCCTGGACCTCGCCGATTTGGTACTCGCCCCAAGGAGATGGATGATGGGTGTCGTTCGCCCGACCCTCGGCGCTTTGACGGTAATCGCATGCGCCGGCGCAGCCATTTCGGAGTAAGCAGCGGGCCAATCGCTCGACCAGGCGGCGAGCGACCCGACTGCGTCACTTATGTCGTTCCAGTTGCAGAACTTTTACACGGATAGACATGATCAGAAAAGTTAATTCAGCCTTGGCGGCATGCGTTGCGCTTGCCACGCTTCAACCCGCGCAATCGCTTGCGGTCGAAGGGGGTATTGGTGCGTACTTCATGGGCACCAGGGACACCTTCGCAGGAATCGTTCCGCCTCCCGGAACCTACCTTTCATTTACCTATGACTATCTTGAAGGCCAAGTCGAGGGCCTCTCGG
Organism: Ruegeria sp. BHSB196; assembly: GCF_059613135.1. Lineage (NCBI taxonomy): Bacteria > Pseudomonadati > Pseudomonadota > Alphaproteobacteria > Rhodobacterales > Roseobacteraceae > Ruegeria > Ruegeria sp. BHSB196. The sequence continues at coordinate 31,233 of NZ_JBXWRY010000044.1, read as the reverse complement.
TCGGTGGCCTCCCGATCCGAGCCGACACCACACTCAAGCTCAACCTTTTGCGTCTGGGAATTACACAGTCCTTTGACACCAGCCTCTGGGGCGGTACGCCGGCCTTCAACTTGACAATTCCGATTCTAGATGCCGGGCTTACTTGGACCGCGGTCACACCTCCCCTTGCAGGGGCCGCGATTGATGACGAAACTTCCGGCATCGGCGACCTTTCGGTCACGGGTATGCTTGGATGGCACCGAGAAAAGCTGCAATACAGTACCGGATTGACGGTGTATGCTCCGACCGGCAACTATCAGACAGCGACGGTGGATGTAGCAACGCGAACTGTCGACGCCCTCTCGAATGGCAAGAATGTCTGGAGCTTCCAGCCGTTTGTGGCAGCGACTTGGCTCGATCCTTCCAGCGGGTTTGAAGCCTCCGGTGCTCTGAGTCTCCTACTTAGCACAAAGAATTCGGCGACCGACTACCAGACCGCTCCGGCAATCCAAGCGGAAGGAGCGGCGGTTCAACGCCTCCGCTCAGGCTGGGGCATCGGCATGACCGGGTATTATTATCAGCAACTTGGAGACGACAGCGGAAGTGGTGCCGATATCACTCGCGCAGCCCTCGGAGCAAACAGCCTGCAAGCACGTGTGGCAGGCGTTGGTCCGATCACAACGTATAGCGGCGGTAGTATTCTCGGTGCCGACGTAAGCCTCAAAAAAAATACGTCGCGGAGTTCGCAGCCAAGCGCCGATTTGAAAGCGACGTTTTCACCGTGTCGCTGTCGTTGGCCTACTAAGGCAGAGCACCGTTGTGTAGTTGCAGCATGTCCGCATAGTATGGCTTTGTGGCGTCGCAAGGCTGTCTCCGCAAATCCAGATTTCCTGGTGCTTCGGCGCGAATTTTCGCAGTCCAAGGAATGGACCATGTCATACAAGTCTTTCATCCCCTTGCTCGTCGCCATCCTCCTCGCGGATGCTGCCCATGCCCATACCATCGAGGGGTCACAAAGCGGATTGATCAGCGGGTTCCTTCATCCGCTTTTCGGCTGGGATCATGTCGTCGCGATGGTCGCGGTCGGGCTATGGGGGGCGGTGCTGGGCGCGCCGGCGCTGTGGCTGTTGCCGGTCGTGTTTCCGGTGGTGATGGCACTCGGGGGAGCGCTCGGTGTAGCGGGGGTGCCGATACCGGCGGTGGAGACGGGCATCGCGCTGTCCGGTGTCGTGCTGGGTCTTCTGGTCGCCTTCGCTGTGAAGGCACCGCTCTGGATCGCGGCCGTGATCGTTGGAGTGTTCGCGGTGTTCCATGGACACGCGCATGGCACCGAGTTGCCATCGGCCGCAGACCCCATTGCCTACGCTATCGGTTTCGTCATCGCGACTGGCCTGCTGCATCTCGCCGGCATCGCCATCGGCCTGTTGTGGGGGCGGCCGCTCGGCACCTGGGCGGTTCGCGGCGCAGGCGTTCTCGTCGCCGCTGTCGGCGCGGCGTTTCTGGCCGGGGTGGCGTGACTGTGAGCGGGCAACGCGGATGAAACAGTTGTTGAAGGCCGCCCTCCACGAACCGCTCGTGCACTTCCTTGTGCTGGGCTTCGCGGTCTTCGGCCTCTTTGCACTCTTCGACGACACGCCGCCGCCCGCCGCCGGGCAGACGATCAACGTGACGGTGGACGACGCGCGTCGGCTCGCCACCGAATTCGAGGCAACATGGCGCCGCCCGCCCGTGCCGGATGAGCTCGACCACCTGATCGCCCAATTCGTGCGACAAGAGATCTACGTGCGCGAGGCAGTGGCCCTAGGGCTCGATCAGGGCGACGCGATCATACGCCAGCGCCTGCGTCTGAAAATGGAATTCCTGACCGAAGCAGGCGCGCAGGCCTTCGATCCTGACGATGCAGTGCTCGCGGCGCATATGAACGAGCACGCGGATCGGTTCGCGCTCGCACCGCTCGTCGCCTTCGAGCAGGTGCTTCTGGATCAGGGATCGACAGGCAGTCCGATGCATGAGATCAAGGCCGGCCTGAACAGTGGGCGCGACCCGGCGGAGGTGGGCCTGCCGAGCCTCCTGCCGGCCGCACTGCCGGCCAGTCCCCGGCAAGTGGTGGATGGCACCTTCGGCACCGGCGTCTTCGACATCCTCGCGAGCTTGCCCAGGGGAGAGTGGTCCGGTCCGGTGACGACCCCGTTCGGCACCCACCTCGTCCGCGTGACAGAGCGGCAGGAGGGCGGGCTTCCTCCGCTCGACGAGATCCGCGATCGGGTGCTTCAGGATTGGCGCGCGACGCTCGCATCGCAGATCCGCGAGGAACAGTTCGAAGCCATGCGCGGACGCTACAAGATCATGGTGCCGGATACGGCGGAGGTGCTCGGGCGATGATGATGATCCGGTTTGCCCTTCTCGTGATGACCTGCCTGTTCGCCCTGTCCCCCGAGGGCGCCCGGAGCCATGCGCTGGAACCCGGATATCTGGAGATCGCACCCTTCGGCCCGTCGGAATGGCGCATCACGTGGCGCAAGCCCCAGGTGCAGGGTGTGCCGATGCCGATCGAAGCCGCCCTGCCCGAGGGCTGCAGCCCGCGTCGCGGCGGCGCGCCCGCCTTCGATGGCCGCGCCTTCCTCACCGGTTGGGTCGCTACATGCAAGACAGGGCTCGCCGGGGGCGAGATCCGCATCGAAGGGCTGGAACGCACGCGCACGGACGTGCTCGTGCGCTACGCCCTCTCGCCGGGGGCAACACTGCAGGCAACACGCCTCACTGCCGCCACGCCCGCCTTCACGGTGCCCTCAAATCCCGGGCCGCTCGGGATCGCCGCGGGCTACTTCGCGCTCGGCGTGGATCACATCCTCAAAGGCATCGATCATCTGCTCTTCGTGCTGATGCTCCTGCTGCTGATCCGCGACTGGCGGCCACTGCTGGGTGCGATAACCTCTTTCACTGTCGCGCATTCGCTCTCGCTCGGAGTAGCGAGCCTCGGCTGGATCGTGGTGCCCGCGCCGCCCGTCGAGGCGATCGTGGCGCTTTCGATCGCCTTCCTGGCCGCCGAGCTGCTGCACGAGCCTGGCAAGGGGGCACGGCTCTCCGAGCGATATCCCTGGGCCGTCGCCTTTGCATTCGGTCTGCTGCACGGTCTGGGCTTCGCCCGCGCCCTGCTGGAGGTCGGCCTGCCACAGGGCGATGTACCGCTCGCACTCTTTGCCTTCAATGTCGGCGTCGAGGCCGGACAAATCCTGTTCATCGCCGTGGCACTGGCCCTTGGTGCGGCGCTGGCGCGTCTTTACCCTTCGGTCGTGCGCGGGCTGACCGCGCCGGGCACGAAAGGTCTGCGCGCGCTCGCCTACGGCGTCGGCACGCTCGCCGCCTTCTGGATGGTCGAACGCGTCGCGGGGTTCCTTGCATGAGAAGGGTGCGTCTTGCCTGCCTTTTGGCGGCGATGCCCGGCCCGGCGCTCGCCCATGACGCCTTCGGCGATCTCGGCCCGTTCTACGCCAGCCTGCTGCACCCTCTCGTAGATCCGCTACAGGCCGCGATGCTCATCGGCACGGCGGCCTTTCTTGCGCGGCGGCCGCTCGCCCTCACGCGGGGGGCGCTGCCCGTGTTCGTTGGTTGTGCCGCGCTTGCCGCTGGCGCTCTCAACGCAGGCGCAGCGCTTGCTGTTTCTCCAATCCTGCTTGCCCTCGCGGCGCTCCTCGCCGGGCTGGCGGCCATTCTGCCTTGTGAGTGGATGTCCCGTCCGACAGCGCTCGGCCTCGTCGCTGCGACCGGTACCTTGACCGGGCTCGCTCCGGGGCCACCGGAAAGCGTCGCGCTCCAGCCGCTTCTCGGCACACTCTGCGGGATCGCCGCGTTCGCCACGTTGAGCTGGTTCGCGCTGGAGACAGCCGCCCGCCGACTGACGCCGCTCGTCCCCCAGGTCGCAGGAAGCTGGGTTGCGGCGATCGGAATCCTCGTGGCAGCGGTCTCGACATGAGGTGCCCGCGGCTCATTCAACGCGCCATGCGAACGTCGCTCGGGGTAGCCGCGAAACTCCACACCGTCCTGTTTTTCGTACTGCTTGCGGCATCCATGCCTGGGCCGGCCGTGTCCTGCGCCTTTCACTTCGCCGACCTGCCGGATGCGTCGCTGTCGCAGCAGATCGCTGCCAGCGCCAGCCTCATTGCAGCCCGCCCCGGGACCGAGAATCCGTTCCGGTTCGAGGCTGCCGCGCTGCTCAGGGGCGTACCCCCCGGTGCCGTGCCGCCGCACCTCGTGGACAGCGCAACGCGCCGGCAACTCGGCGCTGCACCTGATCATGCCATACTCTTTGCTCGCGGTCCCGAGGGCGACTGGACGCGCCTCCTGACGCTGGACGAGACAACCTGGCCGGTCGTCTCCGAGATGATCAAACAGGCCGATAGCTGGGCCGGCCCCGGCGGAAACGCGGCCAGGCGCGACTTCGCCGCCGGCCTGCTTGCCCATCCCGATCCACGCCTTGTCCGCATCGGCCTGAGAGAACTCGATACGCTCGACTACCAGACCCTGCGCGGCGGGAGCTACGCCACGTCCTCCGCAGAGCTTTTGGAAGGGATATTCGATCTGCAACAGCGGCCCTACGTCCCGATCCGGATCCTTCTGATGGGGATCGTTGGCGGCGAAGCCGCCGAAGCCGAGATCGCCCGGCAGCTGGCACACAGAACCGCCTCCGGCACCGCCGCCAATCTGGGTGCCTGGATGACGGCCGCGCTGGAGGTTCGCGGTGCCGCCGCCATCGCGGAGCTTGAGCGCAGCCTCGCCGAACACGCCCTTTCCCGCGAGCAGACGGACGAGATCGTCAGGGCGCTGGCAGTTCAGTCCACCTCGGGCGAACGCGCGCTCCGTGGTCCCGCCCGCATGGCGCTCCTGCGCTTCGTCGGGCATTATCCCGATGCCTCGTTTCTTGCCCGGGCACAGGCCGTCGTCACCGCCGTCTTCACAGGTGCGATGACGGACATGAAGTCCGGTGCCACGAGCGCCGGCGCCGTGTTCGCCTTCCTCTTCGCCTTTCTCTACGGCGCGCTTCACACGCTTGGCCCAGGCCATGGCAAGGCCGTCGTGATCTCTTATTTCGTGGGAGCGGGCGGTACGTTCCGGCGCGGCGTCCGCATGGGCACGCAGATCGCCGTAACCCATGTGCTCTCCGCGATCGTCATCGTCTTCCTGCTGGATCTCGCCGTGCGGCAAACGACCGGCAACGCACCGTCCGACTACCGGATGATCCGGTTGGTGAGCTATGGAGCGATCACGCTCATCGGCGGCGCGATGCTGGTGCGCGCGCTGCAGGCGCTTCGAGAGTACAGGCGCCACGACCACGATCATTCCGGGGGTTGCGCCAGTTGCGCCGCCGCGTCCCGGCGGACCGAGCTTGGGGCTGGATGGCTTGCCACGGCGATCGGGGTCGTACCCTGTACCGGGGCGCTGATCGTCATGCTCTACGGACTCGCGAACGACCTTGTCGGCCCCGCAATCATCATGGTGATCGCGATTTCGCTCGGCATGGCCATGGCCATGGCTGGGCTGGGCCTTGCGGCGATCTGGGGGCACAACCGCGTCGCGCACCGCCTGACCTCGGACGACGCACAACGCATGCGCTTCTCCATCGGCGCCCGCGTGGTCGGTTCAGTGGCTGTCCTCTCCATTGGCGCGACGCTCCTTGCTGTAACGCTTTCAAGCCAGTCCGGCTTACCCGGCATGCTGTCCCAATCGATGAATGAGACTGTCACTCGAACCGCGCGGAGTTCGGTCTCCGACCGCCCTTAATTGTCCTTCGGCTATGCCTCCATGGTCCGATGGTTCGCGATTGGCCGCTGTGCAACTCCGCAACTTGTCGAACGGAACTCGGCCAAGTCGGATGTCGGGCCGTTGATTTGGTTGGACTTCCCGACCTGGCCTCATCCCGTTTTCGCAGCCCGACGTCTGATCGGGTTCAGGCCCTGCTCGCGCCTCTGGATGCGCCGTTATGAGTTCGCATCCTAGACACGACCCCTACGCGTGGACAGCAACAGATTGGTCTCAGACCGGGTCACACCGTCCATGCGCCGAATGGCGAACAACACCTCATCCAGTTCTTCGAGCGTCTCGGTCCCGATCTCGGCGATCAGATCCCAACTCCCATTGGTGGAATGCACGGCGCGCACCTGCCGCATCGCCGAGATGCGCGACATGATCCGTTCGGTCCCACGGCCCTCGATCCCCAGCATCATCAGCCCCCGCACCGGGCTTTGGGACACGTCCTGCCGGGTCAGCACGGTGAACCCGACGATCTCGCCGGATTGTTTGAGCTTTTGCAGGCGGGTGCGAATCGTGGTGCGGGTCACGCCCAGCTGTTCCGCGAGTTCCGACAGGGAGGCGCGCGCATCCCGATGCAGGGCGTTCAACAGGCGGCTGTCCAGTTCGTCCATAGGGAAATTCCGATGCGCTCAGTTTCGTTCCATTTTGAGCATTTTGATCTCTTCCGGCAAGGCCACTCCGGGCACAGAATACCGCCATGGAAAAGCAGGATATTGTCTTGGTTGGAGTTCCGATGGACTCGGGCAAGCGGCGGCAGGGCTGCAGGATGGGCCCCGACGCCTATCGGGTCGCGGGGATCGGGTCGGCCTTGTCGGACCTGGGCCACGGGGTCGTCGATCTCGGAGACGTGGCGCCCGATCCGGTGGATACGCCCGATGACCCGCATCTGTTTTCGTTGCCCGCCTGCATCGGGTGGACTCTGGCGCTGGCACGTCGGGCGCAAGAGGCCGCATCGCGCGGCGTGCCGGTCTTCATGGGGGGCGATCATGCCCTGTCGATGGGGACGGTCGCAGGCATGGCCGCGCATGCGCAAGCCGAGGGGCGGCCGCTTTTTGTCCTCTGGCTCGACGCCCATAGCGACTTCCATACGCCGCAGACCACCGACAGCGGCAATCTGCACGGTACTCCGGTCGCCTATTTCACCGGCCAACCGGGTTTCGAGGCGTTCCCGCCGCTCGCCGCCCCGATCCCGACCGACCGCGTCGGCATGATCGGGCTGCGTTCGGTCGATCCGGCCGAGCGCGTCGTGCTTGAACGGCAGAACGCCCTCTTGGCCGACATGCGCAGCATCGACGAACACGGCATCAAGACACCGCTGCTGGCGTTTCTGGACCGGGTCCGCGCGGCGGGCGGCCTGCTGCACGTGTCGCTGGACGTGGATTTTCTGGAGCCCACCATCGCACCTGCGGTCGGTACCACCGTTCCCGGCGGCGCCACCGAGCGCGAAGCGCATCTGGTGATGGAGCTGCTGCACGAAAGCGGCCTCGTCCGTTCGCTCGATCTGGTGGAGTTGAACCCGTTTCTCGACGAACGCGGGCGCACCGCGAAACTGATGGTCGACCTGGCCGCCTCGCTGATGGGCCGCCGCATCTTCGACCGACCGACACGGAGTTTCTAGATGAGCCAACCTTCCGACAAGGCCCTGGTGCCATTCGTATCCGTCGACAACATGATGAGGCTGATCCATCACGTCGGCGTCGAGCAGATGATCCGAGACATCGCTGCTGAAATCGAAGTGGATTTCCGGCGCTGGGAAAAATTCGACAAGACCCCCCGCGTCGCAGCCCATTCCCCGCACGGCGTGATCGAACTGATGCCCACCTCGGATGGCGAAGCCTACGGGTTCAAATATGTCAACGGCCATCCCAAGAACACGGCCGAAGGCCTGCAGACCGTGACCGCCTTTGGCCTGCTGGCGGATGTTTATACCGGTTATCCTGTGCTGCTGACCGAAATGACGATGCTGACCGCGCTGCGCACGGCCGCAACCTCGGCGCTGGTGGGATCCTATCTGGCGCCCAAGGGGGCGACCACTATGGCAATGATCGGCAACGGCGCGCAGGCGGAATTCCAGTGCCTCGCGTTCAAGGCGCTGTGCGGTATCGACACGGTGCGGCTCTATGACATCGACCCCAAGGCGACCGAGAAATGTGCGGCCAACCTTGCCGGACGGAATCTGAACGTCGTGTCGTGCCGGACGGCGGAGGACGCGATGGAAGGCGCGCGGATCATCACCACCTGCACCGCCGACAAGAAATATGCGACGATTCTGACCGACAACATGATCGGCCCCGGCGTGCACATCAACGCGATCGGCGGCGACTGCCCCGGCAAGACCGAACTGCACCGCAACATCCTGCTGCGGTCCGACATTTTCGTGGAGTATCCCGAACAGACCCGCATCGAAGGCGAAATCCAGGCGTTGGAGCCCGATCATCCGGTCACGGAAATGTGGCAGGTCATCACCGGCCAGGTTCCGGGCCGTCGCGATGAGCGGCAGATCACGCTGTTCGACAGCGTAGGTTTCGCGATCGAGGATTTCTCGGCTTTGCGCTACATCAAGAAGGCCATCGCCAGCACCGATTTCTATGACCCGTTGGACATGCTGGCCGATCCGGACGATCCGCGCGACCTGTTCGGGATGTTGATGCGCGCCAGGACGTAACCCATCGGTCCTTGCGCTGCGGGCAGCAACTTGATGATTTCAAGTGCAATCCGTGCTATCTTCACCCGCAAAGATTGTTTTTTTGCCGGGTATTATCATGCAGGACTTACTTGAAACGCTGCGCGCGCAGTCGGCCGATATTGGCGTTCCGCTTGTCGTCGAACTCGTCTTCGAAGACGCGACCAATCCCGAGACTGTGGAGGCCCGGATCGAAGCGGCCTTGCCCGGATCCGGCGCTCAGGCCGAAACCGCGTTCGGTGAGGAGAGCGACTCGTTCTTCTTCGTGGAGTTTCCGGGCACGGACGTGACAGGTCGCGAGGCCGCCGCCTTTGCCTTTGCCCGGTCGCTGCGCACGGCCGTCGAGGCCACCGAGGCCAACCCGGTCCTGCCCGAAAGCCTGTTCGGCGCCATCGCCATTGGCGCCGATACGGCCGAGGCGGGTCTCTTCACCTGCTCGACGCCCCGCGACAACGGGCACAAGTTCGGCTGGGTGCACCAGGTGATCCGAACGCCGCTGGCCTGGGCGCATAGCCGGGGCGCCGGATCCACCGTGGCTTCCATCGACACCGGCCATTCCAGCCATGGAGAGCTTCAGGGGGCGCTGGACCTGACCCACCAGATCAACCTTGTCGAAGGCGGTACCGACGCGTCCGACCGGTTCGACGACGGTTTCCTGCGGCATCCCGGCCACGGCACCCTGGTGATGTCTGTGGTCGCCTCGCGCGGCGGCGCGGACATGAACGGAAATTCGACCGGTCCCGGCGCGGTCACGGGGGCCGCACCCGACGCCAGGGTGATGCCGATCCGCGCGATCCGGTCGGTCATCAACTTCGACCAACGCACATTGCCCAGGGCGATTGCCCACGCGATCAACCACGGCGCGGACGTGATCGTGATGGCCCAGGGCGGGCCCGTGCGCGTTTCGGCGACCGAGCGCGCGCTGCGCATGGCCGTGGAACGCGGCCTCGTGGTGATCTGCGCATCGGGCAATTGCTGGCCGGACGTGATCTTTCCGGCGGCCTATTCCAGTTTCGGGCTGGCGACGGCCGTCGCAGCCGTGGAGCCGGATCTCAGGCCCTGGGCGCGGAGCGGCCGCGGACCCGAAGTCACCCTGTCGGCCCCCGGCGTGAACGTCTGGGGCGCTGCCAAGAACAAGGCCAGCGATCACGACTGGGGCAACAAGGCCGCGCAAGGCACGACGCTAGCCACGTCGCTGGCGGGCGGGGTCGCGGCGCTCTGGTTCGCGCGGCACGGCGGACGCGCCGCCTTGCGGGCCAAGGCTGCGGCAGCCGGAACCACGGTGCAGGCGATGTGGGTTGCCTGCGCGACGCAGGGACTGACCAAACCCCCCGCCTGGCACGGGGCAAACGACATGGGCGCCGGGGTTCTGGATGCAAGGATCGCGCTGGACGCGCCCCTGCCCCAAGCCGTCACCGGTCACGAGGCGGTCGCCGCGGCCGATCTGGGCAAGACCGGCGTCGAACCCAGTGCAAACGTGCTGCTGGCCCAACTCGCAGGCACCGACCCCGAAGCGGCCGCCGAATTGACGCCCGACATGGCCGATTATGCCGCCGAGATGATGTGGCTGAGATACCGTGCGGGCGCACGCCGTCGCGCACAGGACATCCTGGGGGCGGAAAGCCCGCTTGAAGCAGCGCCCGGCAGCCCGGCCCTGTCCACGGCGCTGGAAGGCAAACCCGCGCTCAGGGCCGCCATCGGAGCGGGTTGAGGGCGAGGCGAATGACCGAAACCCTCACCACCGAACATCTCAAACCGCTGCTGGAGGCACATTCCGACGCGGTGCAGGAAACGGTGGAAGAGGTATTCGCGACGGCCGGGCTGGGCGGCGACATCGACACGTTCCGGGCCGTCTGGCAGAACATGGCCGGCACCGCGCTCGCCGGTCTGATGGTGGGCCGGCTTGAGGACAAGAAACTGATGGGGCGGTTCATCGCGGCGCTGCGGCGGCGCGGGATCGAGCCGCTGCCACCGGCGGACACCGTGACGGATGCCGTCGAGCATGTTCCGATCAACGGTGCGGACCCAGGTGACGTGGATCACGATGACCTGGATATCGACCGGATCGGGGAATTCGCGACCAGCGCCAAGGCGTTTCGCTGCCGGGTGCTGCGGCATGACACCGTGGTGGGCAGCGGCGCGCTGATCTCGCCGCGCCTCATCCTGACCTCGGCCCATGTGGTCGATGCCTTCGTTCCGGACGCGGCAACCGAAGTGGACCCGACCGGGATCGAACATGTCAGCGTCCTGCTTTCTGACGGGAGCCGTCACATGGCGCGCGCAGTATGGGTCGCGCCCTGCTTTGACGGTGAAAAGAACGGGCTGCTCCCCGAAAACGGTGACGCGGCAAAGCTTTGCGATGCGATCCTGCTGCGCATTCAGACACCGTTGGGCCGGACGCTGGGCCATCTCGAGTTGCCGGAGGCGCCGCCGGACTGGACCGGGACGCAGGCGTTCGTGCTGATTCATTTTCCGGATGGCCAGGAAAAGGGAATCGCGGTGGGCCGGCTGCGGCGCACGCAGCTGGATGAACCGCGTCACCTGCACAGCATCAAGACGTTGGGCGGATCTTCCGGCGGCGCCGGGTTCGACCGGTCGTTCGCATTTCTCGGACTGCATCAGGGCCGCTGGCACAATGTCCGGCGACTGGTGCCGTTCCAGCATTTCGCGGCAAACGACGCGTTCTGCGCGCAATTGGAACAGGATCGGCCGCCACGAAAACTGTGGTCGCTCAGCGACGATCTGGACGGGCATTTCGTCATCGGGCGCAACGACTTCTTCGATGCGGTGACGGCCATGCTGGATGCGCCGGACAAGAACCTGCGCGGGATCTGGGTCAAGCGCACGAAGATCGCCGAGCGCAAGGGGCTGAATTTCAGCTACGATCTGCTGAAGAAGTTTCTGGACCTGCACGGGGGGGCGCATCGGATCGTGCGCATGGAAACCGGCTACGAAAAACGCGACCTCGCGGACACGCTCAGTCGCCGCGCTCTGCAGGTCGCGGCACCGGTAAGCGCGCTGCCCGGAGTCGCGGCCGATGAAACCACCGGACCGGCACATGAGGACGACCGGATCCGGACGGTCGTCGATCAATTGCGCGCGGGCGCGCGGACCAAGGGCGAAACCGTCTGGCTTTTCATCGAAAATCCCGAGACCGGTCTGATCGACCAGACACGGTTTCAGCTGGAGCACCTGATCGAGGAGGTGATGGATGCCCCGGAACTGCGGCTTGTCCTGAGCGGCTTTGAAACCTACGACTTTCGCGCCCGCACGGTTTCGAAACTCGACGAGGTGGCCGCCGATCCGCGACCGACCGTCTTTGTGGACTACATCCGGCCCTTCCTGCGGCGGGACGTGGTCGATTGCGTCAACTTGATGGTCAGGGCGCTGGCGCTGGATTGGCCGGGGCCGGTCCGCGAACACATGGTGACCCGCGCCCTGAAGAACATACCGACGGAAATGAACCGATTTGCCACGGAAAACCTGCCGCTGGTGGCCGAGCGGCTGAGGGCCGAGGCGCGCCGCGATCTGGGAGAAGTCGATGCAGGCTGATCCCAAGACGACAGAGCTGCTGGAGAAACTGCGCTGGGTCGCCGCGGTTTCCGGCGCTTTCAATCCGGTTTCGACGTTGATGGAAATCGGCGGCAAGGACGTGGCTTCGGACCCGACCCGCCTGCTCGACATCGTGAGCCTGCTGCGCCCGGATTGCACCGTCGAACGGGACGACTCGCAAGACCTCTGGACGATGCGCAACAGCGCCCGGCGTGTGGTTCTTGCCGCGCCGTCGCCGTTTCCGAAAGGTGAAACCCATTCGGCGGGTCCGACCGAAGTCGAACAGGCGCTGGCCGGCACCGTGCCCTATGACCCAAAGACGATCGCCGCGCTGATCGCGGATGCGACGGAACCTGGGCCGATGCTGGACCTGATCAAGGTTCTGGACCGGGCCGGACCCAAGGCCCCGGGCTTCGGTCAGGTTGCGGCCCTGCGCAGCGCGGTCAACAAGCTGTTGCAGGACAAGGCCAACGACGAGGCGCTGGCCAAGGGCTTCTACGGGCGCGACGGGGAGTTGGACAGGATCAACGGCTGGATCGGCGCGCCCGACCGCTGGACCGAGTCGGCAAAACCGCCCCGGCTGCGCACCTTGCACATTTCCGGCCTGCCGGGGATCGGCAAGTCATTCCTGCTGGAGCGGATCATCCAGATCGCGCGCGAACGGGGCATGGTGATCATCCGGCTGGACTTCGACCGCTCGTCGTTGACCGTGCAGGACGATCACGCACTGTTCGACGAGATTTCACGCCAGATCGGCAACGGCCTGCCGCACACCGCGCAGCTTTTGCGCGAGGCACGGTTGCTGCGGGCCGAAACGCTGGCCGATACGGAAACACTGACACGGCGCGGACAGTCCCGTGAAATCCTCGGGGCGATCCGCACGGCGCTGTCCGGCTTTGACGGACGCCTGCTGATCCTGCTCGACACGCTCGAAGTGCTGCGCCAGCGCGCCGATGCGCAGGTCCAGCGCCTGTTCGAGCACCTCGACCGGTTGGCGGAATTCGCCGGCTGCCCGGTCTGCGTGATCTCGGCCGGCCGCAGGGACTCGATCGTTCCCGCAAAATCCCGCGTCGATGACGACAGCATCGACCTGACCGGGCTGGAAGATCCGTTGGCCGAAACCATGCTGGCCGAGCGCGGTGTCGATGGTGAGGATCGGCCGTCGATCCTGAGGATCGCCCAGGGCATACCGCTGCGCCTGGTGCTGGCCAGCAAATCGCTGGAACTGGGCGCGCGACCGGATCAGCACGTTCCCCAAGACGCGCGCGGCGCGGAAGTCGAAGGATACCTCTACCGTGCGATTCTCAGCCGGGTACCGCGGCATCTCCGCGAGATCGCCTTGAAAGGGCTCGTTCTCCAGCGCGTCAACGCAGACGCCCTGTGCGAGGTCGTCGCTCCGATCCTGGGTCTTGAACTGAATGCCGACCAGGCATCCGACATCCTCGAGGAATTGAGCCGTCATCACTGGCTGATCCGCCGCGAAGGGTCATGGTGCCTGCATCGCAGTGACATTCGCGGCGCCGTCCTGAACCTGATCTATGCAGATCACTTCGACGTGGCGCACCGGATCGACGTGGACGCCGCGGAATGGTTTCAGGGTGTCGATGCGTTGGCGGCGCTCTATCACCGACTCCAGATGTGCCGCGACCCGCAGGTGCCGCTTCCTGCGATCGACCGGGATCTGGCCGAACGCTTCACCGATCAGATGCTCGACGAACTGCCGGCTCGCGCAAGCGATGCCGTGCGGCAGGCAAAGCGCGACCGGTCGGATTTCGGCCGCCGCGAAGAAACCTCGCCGCAGGATGGCATCGAACTGGAAGAATTCGCCGCGCTGACGGAACGAGAATTCAGCGGCGGTTTCCTGGACGACTTGCCGCCGGCGGAAGAACAGGACCAGCATGCGCAGCCGCAGCTGAGTTTCTATCGGGATCAGATGCGCGCCGTCTTTGTCCATCCGAAGGACGCCGACTTGACCTATCCGGTCGAAGAGCGCGCCGTGCACGATGTCGAAATCATGCTGGAAAAGGGAGAACTGCGGGAAATCCCGGGCATCATGCAGAGCGGCTTTCCCGAGCGCTACGAACTCGCCAGCGATGCCGGGCTGATCACAATGGCGCAGGCCTGGCGAACCGGTCAGTGGACGCTGGCGCGCCAGATCTTTCAGGCCCTCCCGAGAGCGTTCTACGAGAACGCCCTGAACCAGACCAACCCGCCCCTGACCCGGTTGCTGATGGAGGTCTGGGCTGAGTTCCGGTTCGACGATTGCCGCAGATGGCTGGATGGGGGCGAAAGGCATCACATCATCGAAAAATGCGCCGACATTCAGCAATCGGCGATGCTGACCGGGTGTGCCCTGGACTTCCTCCTGCTGGCCGCACAGGACAGCGATGCGTTCCCATGGGCGGTTGAGGAAACCGAGGCGCTGCTGTTTCCCTATCTGACGAGTGGCAACGAGGAGCTGGCCTGGCGCAACCGGGACCGGGCCGAACGCCTGCGTGCCAATCTCGGCCTGCAATCGACCCTGGCCACGGACTCCGCCGGCATCGTGCCTGAAATCCATGGGCGCGCGATCGCCCCGCTCAACCCCTATGCGACCGTGCTGGTCGAATATGCGCGGTTCGACCAGATGGCCGACCGGGATGGCGGACGTTTGCACGGCGAGTTGGAGCAATTGCGCACCCTGTTCGGCCCGATCGGCGATTTGATGGCGTCGGATCTGCTTGGGCTCGACAACATATCGTCCGTTTTGTCTTCGTTCTCGACGGATGCGGCCGAGGCGCTGGCCAATGCGGGTCTCGCCGCCGAAACGCTGGGGGGCTACGCCTTCGTCCGGCCGGACCGGGATCTGCCGGCCCTGGCTGCGGCGGCCGAGCGGTGGCGGCGCACGGTGAACGGGCTGTGGTCCTACGGCGCGGTCGCGCCCGAGAACTGGGTGTCGCAAGTCCCCGTCGATCATCAGGCAATGGCCGTGGCTGAACAACTCGGCTCGCCGGAGCGCGCGAAGGATCTGTTGTGGCTCCTGGCCCCGCGCGAACGATATGGCGCTCAGGCCAAGCGACGGCTCTATCGGCCTTATCACGACGCATTGGCGACAAGATTCGAAGGCCCGATCCCGATCCTTCAGTCGCTGCAACAGGCCGGCCTGCCTCTGGTTCAAAGCGTGGCACTTGCGGTTCTCGCGGCGCATGACGTGCCGGCGGAAGACATTTTTGCCGACTGACATTCTTTGCAAAAGGAGACTTGAAATGACCAATCGCGCCGAACAGGAAAGCTTCGACCGGCTGGAAACGCTGCGGGGGCGTTGGGATTTCGACAAGATCAAACAGGCGATCGAAGATGGCTCACCGGTGCTCCAGGAACTGGGCCTGATCGAGGACGACATTGCCCGCCAGATGATCGACAGCACACCGACACAGCTGGAATCCGCCGGGCATTCGCCGGTCATGCTCGAAGCCATCGTGCGGGCAGTCGGGCGGCCGCCGCTGTTGGTCCGCAACGGCAAGGTCGAGGGCAAGACGCAATTGGGCGCCGATTTTGCCGCCGGGACGGATGTCAAGATCACCAATGTCGAACCGATGATACCCTCGGTTGGCCGGATCGAATTCCGCAACCACGACATGACCTGGGGCGGCACCGGCTGGGTCATCGAAGAAGAGGATGACGGCAGCCTGCTGATCGCCACCAACCGGCACGTGGCCAAGATCGTGGCGCGGCGGACCTTTCTGGGCGACGGTGTGTTCAAGTTCGGGCCTGGCAACATCCTTTATGGCGCGGCGATCGATTTTCTGGAAGAGGTCGGCGCGGGCGGGGACGAGTCAAGGACGGCGACGATCCGGAAATTCACCTATGTCGCCGACGACATTTCGGCCGACGTGGCGCTGGCGCGGATCGACAGGCCGGACCCCGCCAGCGGGCTGGACCTGGTTCCGCTGCCGCGGGCAGATGATGACGCCGAAGATGGCGAGATGATCGCCGTCATCGGTTATCCGGCGTCCGACTCGCGCAACGACGCCGCACAGATGGAGCGGTATTTCAAAGGCCTCTACGATGTGAAGCGTTTCGCGCCCGGCTTTGCCAGCATGGCCGACAGCAGTTCGCGCCTGGGACACGATGCGACCACTTTGGGCGGCAATTCCGGCAGCCCGGTCATCAGCCTGGACAGCGGCAAGCTGGTGGGCCTGCATTTCGCCGGACGATTCGGGATCGGCAACAGCGCCGTGCGTGTCAGCACCCTGACCAAGCTGCTGGATCAGGGCGTCGCCGGCGACGTGCACGCCTCGATCGGCCTGCCCGCCGAGGCGGCGTCGGGTCATGACGCGGACTATTTCGCGGGGCGGACAGGGTATGATCCGGATTTCCTTCAGGTGGTGCCGGTGCCATTGCCCACGCTCAACCCGCAACTGCCGCTGGCCGCGCCAAGCGATGCCACCCCCGATCGACCGCATGAGCTGCGCTATCAGCATTTCGGCGTGCTCTACAGCGCGGCCCTGAAGAGCCCGGTCCTGACCGCGCTCAACATCGACGGCGAGCGCACACAGCGGATAAAGCGCAAGTCGAGCACCTGGCGCAAGGATCTGCGCATTCCGGCCAACCAGCAACTGGATGCCGAAGCCTATGGTCACGCCGATATCGACCGCGGCCATCTGGTGCGGCGGGCAGCGACCAACTGGGGCGACACGCGCGAGATCGCCGAACGGTCCAACAAGGACACCTATCACTATACCGTGGCCAGCCCGCAGCATCGGCTGCTGAACCGGAATTCGGAAACCTGGCTTGGGCTCGAGGACTACATCCTGGACAACACGCGCACCTACGGGTTCAAGGCCAACGTATTTACCGGCCCGGTCATCTCGGGCACCGAACCCCTGCTCGGAAACACCGGCGCGCCGGTGCCGCTGGAATTCTTCAAGGTGGTCACGATGCTGGCCGAGGCGCCGGAGGAAGGCGGGATCCTGCGCCTGCACGCCACGGCCTACGTCCTGTCGCAGGGACAGCTGATTCACCGGATGCTGTCGGAACGCGGACGTGTCGAGGCGGTTGAAGGCTTCGAGTTCGGCGAGTTCAAGACCTTTCAGATCCGCATAAAGGATCTCGAAAAGGCAACGGGTCACGATTTCGGCTTGCTGCGCGACTTCGATCCCCTGGGCAAGGTCGAGGAAACCGAAGCCGGCGAAAGCGTCGCCATCACGATTTGGGACTTCGAGAACATGCGCCTGTGAGCGGACAGGGGCACTGGCCGCCCCTGCCCTAGCCGGCCAGCGATGGAAGATAGAGGACGATCCCGGGAAACGCGACCAGGAGCGCGATGGTCACGCCGTCGGCCACGAAGAACGGCGCGACACCGCGGAACACGTCCTGCACGCTCAGATCCGGGCGCACCCCCGCCACGACGAAACAGTTCAGGCCGATGGGCGGCGTGATCAGGCAGAACTCGGCCATCTTCACGACGAGGATGCCGAACCAGATCGCGCACATCGTTCCGGACATGCCGAACGTGCTGTCCGCGGCGCTCACCGCCTCGCCGCCGTTCAGCGCCATGACCGCCGGATAGACCACAGGCAGAGTCAGCAACAGCATACCGATGGCGTCCATGAACATGCCGAGCACCGCATAGGCCAGCAGGATGCAGATCAGGATCAGCATCGGCGGCATGGTGAGCCCGGTGATCCAGTCCGAAAACGCCCCCGGCAGGTCCGCGAACCCGAGGAACCGCACATAGATCAGCACGCCCCAGATGATCGCAAAGATCATGGCGGTCAGCTTGGCGGTTTCCAGAAGCGCCGATTTCAGCTCGGCCCAGCGCATTCCGTGCCAGATGGCAAAGCAGAAAACGATGAAGGCCCCGATGGCGCCGCCCTCGGTCGGAGTGCCCCAAGCCTGGTCGCCAAAGGGGTTGTAGACGAAACAGATGATGATGACGATGACCAGCACGATGGGCATTGCCGCCGGAAGCGCTGCAAAGCGTTCGCGCCAGGTGAACCCGCCTACGGGCGGCCCGACCGACTTGAACGCCATGGCGATGCCCACGATCAGCATCCCGTAGATGAAGGCCGAGAAGGCACCGGGGATGAACCCGGCAAGCAGCAGTTTGCCCACATCCTGTTCCACGATGATCGCGTAGATCACCAGGATGGCCGACGGCGGGATCAGCGAAGCCAGCGTGCCGCCCGCCGCCACGACGCCCGCCGCGAATTGCTTGTTGTAGCCGATCTTCAGCATTTCGGGAATCGCGATGCGGGCAAAGACCGCAGACGTGGCCACCGACGCGCCGGACACGGCGGCGAAGCCGGCCGTGGCAAAGACGGTCGAAACCGCCAGTCCGCCCGGCACCCAGGCGATCCAGCGTTTCGCCGCCTCGAACAGGGCGCGGGTCAGACCCGCGTAATAGGCGAGATACCCGATCAGGATGAACGTCGGTATCAGGCTGAGCGTGTGTGACGCCACTTTTGAATGCGGCACCTGCCCTGCGGTCTTGACCGCCACGGTCAGCGCCTTGCCGAACCGGTCGGGGTCGTAGCCGAACTTGGCCCAGAAGATCCAGACGAGACCGACCAGGCCAGCCATCCCCGCGGCGAACGCGACGCGCATGCCGGCCAGCACCATGACCAGAAGGCCGCCCGTGACCCAAAGGCCGATGTCGATGGTGTCCATGCGCTACTCCCGCCCTTCGAACTGCTCGGCCTCGGCGGCCGCCTGGGCCGCCGCATCCTGAATGAGCGGAACCGCCGTCGGTGTTTCGAGGCCGAGAAAAAACGCGCGCCCATACCCCCAGATCTGCAACAAAAGGCGCAGGCTCAGGACCGAGAAGGCCACCGGCGCCAACAGCTTGGCAGGCCAGATCGGGATGCCGATGTCGATGGAGCTGTCGCGGCTCCAGAGCGGCGCGGAAAAATCGAAGGAGCGGTCGAAATGCGCCCAAGAACCCCAGACCAGCGCCATCATCAAAACCAGGATCAGCACCACGGAAACGAGCTCGAACAGCCACAGCGCACGACCGTGCAGCCGTGCGATCAGGATATCCATGCGGATGTGTCCGCCATTGCGCTGCACGAAGGAGATGCCCAGAAACGCGATCAGCGGCATCGCCTGCTCGATCCAGTCCACATAGCCGGGCAGAGGCGCGTTGAACGCATTGCGGCCGCCGACCGAGATCACCGCCAGAACCATCAGTCCAAAGACGGCGAGCCCGCTCAGCAGCGCCAGGAAACGTTCAAGCCGCAGCAACGACCGATCGAGCCGGCTCAGGAGGCTGCCATCCTCCAGCACCGTGGCATGTCCTGCCATCGCGGAAATCTCCGGTTTGAGGAAAGGAAACGACCGGGTGTATGCACCCGGTCTGTCGGATCAGTTGCCGCCGCGCTGCTGCTTGAGCGTTGCCTGAACCAGATCATACAGATCCTGGGCCGGCAGGCCCTGCGCGGACATGTCCGCGATCCACTGCTCCCGGATCGGATCGGCGGCCTTGGCGCGGAATTCCTCCAGCACCGCCTCGTCGATCATCACCTTCTGGACGCCCTTTTCTTCCAGAACGCCGTCCCATTGCTTGAGCAGCTCGCCATAGTTGGCCAGATAGTGGTCGATGGCCTCGTCGATCGAGCTGTCCAGCGCCTCGCGATGCTCGGGGCTAAGCGCCTCGTAGGCTTCGATATTGACCACCACCGGACAGTTGACCGTGCCGGGGTTCAGGTTGGCGGTCCACCAATCGGCCTGGTTGATGGTGCCGAAGGACAGGTGCGCGTGCTGGGCAAAGGCCACGGTATCCACCACGCCCGATTCCATCGCATTGTAGGCTTCGGTGGCCGGAACCGAGGTCGGTACGCCGCCGACCGCCTCGAACGCCTGGCCCAGACCGCCGGTCGCCCGGACGCGCATCCCGTCGAATTCGGCCAGTTCGTCGCGCGGCTCGCCGGTGCCGACCAGATTGTATTGCGGCATCGGAGAAG
Organism: Ruegeria sp. BHSB196; assembly: GCF_059613135.1. Lineage (NCBI taxonomy): Bacteria > Pseudomonadati > Pseudomonadota > Alphaproteobacteria > Rhodobacterales > Roseobacteraceae > Ruegeria > Ruegeria sp. BHSB196. Next base: position 11,268 of record NZ_JBXWRY010000044.1, on the reverse strand, counting down.
TCATGATGATGCGCGCATTCCATTGCGCCATTTCATCCATCACCGCCGGATGACCATAGACGGCATGGCTGACCGCCACTTCCTCTTCCAGCGTGTTCACCCCGAGAAACGGCAGTTCCAGAACCGTGATCGCGCGGTTCTTGTCGCGGTGATAACCGGCACAGAACTGTGCCATCTCGAAGGCGCCGATCGAGATCCCGTCGAGGTTTTCCTTGGGTTTGGACAGGCCGCCATAGCTGACGTTCATCGTAAACTCGCCGCCGGTCTTTTCGCTGACCAACTCGGCCAGCTTTTCGATATGTTCCGTGAAGGCACGGCGTTTGCCCCAGACCGAGACGTTCCATTCGGTTGCCATCGCCTCGGCAGCAAAAGCAAAGCTCAGGGCGGCAACGGCCGCACCGCTCAACATCTTGTTCATAATGGTCTCTCCCTTGAGCGCGGTCCCTCTCACGGGCCGCTTGACGGTCAAGCTAGCGCCATCGCCGGTGGCTGCCAAGCCCCCTGAGCCACGGCGCAAACGGGGCGTTGCTGGACCTTCTTGCTGGCTGTGAGCGCAAACGGCAACAAAATGTCGCGCCTTCTTTCCGACATGGAGATGCCGCAAGGTTAACAATTCCTGTCATGCGCCGCCTGAATCTCTCCGACAACGTTGACTCTCTGTGGCTTGAATCTGAAAGGGTTTGACGGAAGGACGCGACAAGAACTTTACAAAGTTTTTCAGAACTCGAAAAAAGTTTACATGCAAACCCTTAATTTCCAGCTATTTATTTCCTTATTTTCAGATTTGGCTATGATCGGCTGCAGGGTTGGAACCGGATCGACAAAGCTCGCGCGGCGGGCGAAAACGGTCTCAAGAAATTCAAGTCAGAGGGAGGAACCTCAGTATGACCACTGCCGCTCATGCAGAAGCCAAAGTTTATCCGCCGTCCGCCGATGTCGTCGCCCGCGCCCACGTGAACGCGCAGAAATACGACGAAATGTACGCCGCCTCGATTGCCGACCCGGTCGCGTTCTGGGGCGAACAGGGCAAGCGCATCGATTGGATCAAGCCCTATTCTCAGGTCAAGGACGTCAACTACAAGTTCGGCGAGGTCAACATCAACTGGTATGCCGACGGCACGCTGAACGTCTCGGCCAACTGCCTGGACCGTCACCTGAAGACCCGCGGCGACCAGACCGCGATCATCTGGGAACCGGATGATCCGAATGACGAAGCCCAGCACATCACCTATGCCGAGTTGCATCGCCGCACCTGCCGGATGGCCAACATCCTCGAGTCGCTCGGCGTGCGCAAGGGCGACCGGGTCGTGATCTACCTGCCGATGATCCCCGAGGCCGCCTATGCCATGCTGGCCTGTGCCCGGATCGGCGCCATCCATTCCATCGTCTTTGCCGGCTTTTCGCCCGACGCCCTGGCCGCCCGGATCAACGGTTGCGACGCCAAGGTGGTCATCACCGCGGACGAAGCGCCGCGCGGCGGCCGCAAGACCCCGTTGAAGTCGAACGCCGACGCTGCCCTGCTGCACTGCAAGGACACGGTGAAATGCCTGGTGGTCAAGCGCACCGGCGGCCAGACCACCTGGATCGACGGGCGCGACTACGATTACAACGAAATGGCGCTCGAGGCCGATGACTATTGTGCACCGGCCGAGATGAATGCCGAAGACCCCCTGTTCATTCTCTACACTTCGGGTTCGACCGGACAGCCCAAGGGCGTCGTTCACACCAGCGGTGGCTATCTGGTCTATGCCTCGCTGACGCACGAGATCACCTTCGACTACCACGACGGCGACATCTACTGGTGCACCGCCGATGTAGGCTGGGTCACCGGCCACAGCTACATCGTCTATGGCCCGCTGGCCAATGGCGCGACCACGCTGATGTTCGAGGGTGTGCCGACCTATCCCGACGCCTCGCGCTTCTGGCAGGTCTGCGAAAAGCACAAGGTCAACCAGTTCTACACCGCCCCCACCGCGATCCGCGCGCTGATGGGTCAGGGCAGCGAGTTCGTCGAGAAGTGCGATCTCAGCGACCTGCGAATTCTCGGCACGGTGGGCGAACCGATCAACCCCGAGGCGTGGAACTGGTACAACGACGTGGTGGGCAAGGGTAAATGCCCCATCGTGGACACCTGGTGGCAGACCGAAACCGGCGGCCATCTGATGACGCCGCTGCCCGGCGCGCACGCGCTCAAGCCCGGTTCGGCCATGAAGCCGTTCTTCGGCATCCAGCCGGTTGTTCTGGACCCGCAGTCGGGCGTAGAGATCGAGGGCAATGGCGTCGAGGGCGTCCTGTGCATCAAGGACAGCTGGCCCGGCCAGATGCGTACCGTCTGGGGCGACCATGAACGGTTCGAGAAGACCTATTTCTCGGATTACAAGGGCTATTACTTCACTGGCGACGGGTGCCGCCGCGACGAGGATGGCGACTACTGGATCACCGGCCGCGTCGATGACGTGATCAACGTCTCGGGCCACCGCATGGGTACGGCCGAGGTGGAAAGCGCGCTGGTGGCGCATGCCGCCGTGGCCGAAGCCGCGGTGGTCGGCTATCCGCACGAGATCAAGGGTCAGGGCATCTATTGCTACGTTACCCTGATGAACGACCAGGAGCCGACCGAAGACCTGCGCAAGGAGTTGCGCACCTGGGTGCGTACCGAGATCGGCCCGATTGCCTCGCCGGACGTGATCCAGTGGGCGCCCGGGCTGCCCAAGACTCGCTCGGGCAAGATCATGCGCCGCATCCTGCGCAAGATCGCCGAGAACGATTTCGGCTCGCTGGGCGACACCTCGACCCTGGCCGATCCGTCGGTGGTCGATGACCTGATCGCAAACCGCGCCAACAAATGAGGGCCAAGCCATGGATGCCGATGTCATGACCACGCCCGCAGTTCTGATCCTCCTCGGCCCTCCGGGGGCCGGAAAGGGCACACAGGCCCGGATGCTGGAAGAGAAATTCGGGCTGGTGCAACTGAGCACCGGCGATCTGCTGCGCGCCGCCGTAGCCTCCGGAACCGAGGCGGGCAAGGCAGCCAAGGCCGTAATGGAGGCGGGCGAGCTGGTCAGCGACGGCATCGTCATCGCCATTCTGCGCGACCGCATGGCCGAGCCGGATTGCGCCCGTGGCGTCATCCTCGACGGGTTTCCGCGCACCACGGTTCAGGCCGAGGCGCTGGACGGCCTGCTGATGGAGACCGGTCAGAAGATCAACGCCGCCATCAGCCTCGAAGTCGAGGATGCGGAAATGGTCAAGCGCATCTCGGGCCGCTTCACCTGCGCCCATTGCGGCGAAGGCTATCACGACACGTTCAAGGCGCCTGCCGTGGACGGCAAGTGCGACAAGTGCGGCGGCACGGAGTTCAAGCGCCGCGCCGACGACAACGCCGAAACGGTGGCGTCGCGCCTTGCGGCCTATCACGAACAGACCGCGCCCCTGATCGCCTATTACGAGCGCCAAGGTGTGCTGAAGACAATCAACGCCATGGGTGAGATCGACGAAATCGCCCGGGGCCTCGCGACCATCGTCAAGGGGGCGATGGACTGAGCGGGAACGACCGGGGGCGGCCTTGGCCGACCCTCCCCCTTGAAGGTTTGACCGGAAACACCGCCTTGGCGGCCCGGTGATGGAATGTCTGTGCGCCCGAACACGGCGGCAGACAAATGGAGAAGATTTGCCCGTGGTATGGGCGATCTTGGAGGAAGCAAGGAGGAACCGCGATGGCGGATCAAACCACAAGCTCCGCACAGGTAGCCGAAGCCGACAAGAACTATTGGCAGGCCAATGTGCGGCTCATCATCATCAGCCTCATCATCTGGGCGCTGGTGTCTTTCGGGTTCGGCATTCTGCTGCGCCCGATGTTGTCAGGAATTGCCGTCGGCGGCACCGATCTGGGCTTCTGGTTTGCCCAGCAAGGCTCGATCCTGGTCTTTTTGGCCCTGATCTTCTTCTACGCCTGGCGGATGAACAAGCTCGACCGTGAATACGGTGTGGAGGAATAGGCGTCATGGATCAGTTTACCATCAACCTGCTGTTTGTGGGCGCGTCCTTTGCGCTTTACATCGGCATCGCGATCTGGGCCCGCGCCGGGTCCACATCCGAATTCTACGCCGCCGGGCGCGGCGTTCACCCCGTCACCAACGGGATGGCAACAGCGGCCGACTGGATGTCGGCGGCCTCGTTCATCTCGATGGCCGGGCTGATCGCCTTCACCGGCTATGACAACAGCTCGTTCCTGATGGGCTGGACCGGCGGCTACGTGCTGCTGGCGCTGCTGCTTGCGCCCTACCTGCGCAAGTTCGGCAAATATACCGTGTCCGAATTCATCGGCGATCGTTTCTACAGCCAGACGGCGCGCGTCGTCGCCGTGGTCTGCCTGATCGTCGCTTCGGTGACCTACGTGATCGGCCAGATGACCGGCGTGGGCGTGGCCTTCGGCCGCTTTCTCGAAGTGTCGAACACATCCGGTCTGCTGATCGGTGCCTGTGTGGTGTTTGCCTATGCGGTGTTCGGCGGGATGAAGGGCGTGACCTACACCCAGGTCGCTCAGTACTGCGTGCTGATCACCGCCTACACGATTCCGGCGATCTTCATCTCGCTGCAGCTGACCGGCACGCCGATTCCGGCGCTGGGTCTGTTCAGCGATACGGCCGGCGGCGAACCGCTGCTGACCAAGCTGGACGCGATCGTGACCGAGCTGGGCTTCGCCGAGTACACGGCGCACCATTCGAACACGCTAAACATGGTCCTGTTCACGCTGTCGCTGATGATCGGCACCGCCGGTCTGCCGCACGTGATCATGCGCTTCTTCACCGTTCCGAAAGTGTCGGATGCCCGCTGGTCCGCCGGCTGGACGCTGGTCTTCATCGCGCTGCTGTACCTGACCGCCCCCGCGGTTGGCGCCATGGCCCGACTGAACATCACCGACATGATGTGGCCGAATGGCGGCATCGAAGGTGGCGCCGTTTCCGTCGAAGCGATCGACACCGATCCGCGCTATGACTGGATGCAAACCTGGCAGAAAACCGGTCTGCTGGACTGGGAAGACAAGAACGGCGACGGCAAGATCCAGTACTACAACGATCAGAATGCCGAAATGCAGGCGCTTGCGGAAGAAAAAGGCTGGGTTGGCAATGAGCTGACCAAGTTCAACCGCGACATCCTGGTTCTGGCCAACCCCGAGATCGCCAACCTGCCGGGTTGGGTGATCGGTCTGGTCGCGGCCGGCGGTCTTGCAGCTGCTCTGTCGACCGCTGCGGGTCTGCTGCTGGCAATCTCGTCGGCCGTGTCCCACGACCTTGTCAAAGGCGCGATCAACCCGCAGATCTCGGAAAAGGGTGAACTGCTGGCGGCGCGGATCGCAATGGCCGCGGCCATCGTGGTCGCAACCTATCTGGGTCTCAACCCACCAGGCTTTGCGGCGCAGACGGTTGCCCTGGCATTCGGCCTGGCGGCGGCCTCGATCTTCCCGGCGCTGATGATGGGGATCTTCTCGACCCGCATCAACAATACCGGCGCCGTGGCCGGCATGCTGGCGGGCCTGATCGTGACCCTGGTCTATATCTTCCTGCACAAGGGCTGGCTGTTCATTCCGGGCACCAACTCCTTCTCCGATGCCGACCCGCTGCTGGGTCCGATCAAGTCGACCTCGTTCGGTGCGATCGGTGCTATGGTCAACTTTGCCGTGGCCTACGTGGTCTCGGGCATGACCAAGGAGACCCCGCAGGAGATCAAGGATCTGGTCGAGAGCGTGCGCATCCCGCGCGGTGCCGGCGCGGCTCAGGACCACTGAGGTGCCGGGCCTCCGAGGCGTTTCCCTCCCGGCGGAGGCCCGCACGTCCTGAACCCACGGTCCCGCCCGGCCAATGCCGGGCGGGTCCACTCAATTCAAGACCAAGGTTTGCCTGATGCCCCTGTCCCTTCGTCAGATCACCCGGTTCCTGAAATCGGTCCACCCCTATGACGCCTTGCCGGACACGGTGATCGAGGCGATTGCGCCGGAAATCGACGCATGGGAGGTCGAGCAGGACTTTGCCGTCTATGACCTGGGCGAAACGCTGCCGGGGCTGTTCATCATCTACGAAGGCCAGATCGAGATCAGGGACGTAAACGGCGTTGTCGTTTCGCATCTCGGTGTGCGCAATTCCTTCGGCGAACGTGGGCTCTTGCGCGCCGGCAAGGCCGTGACCAGTGCCCGCGCCGATAAACACTCCGTTCTGCTGTCGCTCCCGCCCGCCCTGTTTCACGCCCTGATCGCGGAACACGAGGTCGTCGCGCGGTTCTTCAACCGGGCCCGCCCGCCAAAACCACAGCAGGACAACCTGGCCACCAGCTCGGTGGAAACCCTGATGGCTCGGAGCCCCGCGACCTGCACACCGGAAACCAGCGTGCAGGAAGCCGCGCAAATGATGCGCGAGCGCGGCATATCCTCGATCTGCATTACCGAGGACGGCGCATTGCGCGGTATCGCGACCGTGCGCGACCTCGCCGGCAAGGTCGTGGCCGAGGCGCTGCCTGCCAACACTCCGATCGCGCAGGTCATGACGCCGGACCCGATGACACTGTCACCCGGCGCCATCGGCTCGGACGTGCTGCATGCGATGATGGAGCGCCGTATCGGCCACATCCCGATCACCGAGGGCGGCCGGCTGGTGGGCATTGTGACGCAAACCGACCTGACCCGGTATCAGGCCATCAGTTCGGCCGAACTGGTCAGCCGGCTTGCCGGTGCGGACGGCGCCGAGGAGATGGCGAAGGTCACGGCGGAAATTCCGCAGCTGTTGGTTCAACTGGTGGCGGGCGGGAACCGGCACGAAGTGGTGACGCGCCTGATCACGGACATCGCCGACACCGCCACTAGGCGGCTGCTGGCGCTGGCCGAGGAAAAACTGGGGCCGCCGCCCGTCCCCTATCTGTGGCTTGCCTGCGGTTCGCAAGGGCGGCAGGAACAGACCGGCGTCAGCGATCAGGACAACTGCCTGATGCTGAGCGACGACGCGACCGACGCGGACATGCCCTATTTTGCGGCCCTCGCGAAATTCGTCTCGGATGGTCTGGATACCTGTGGCTACTTCTACTGCCCCGGCGACATGATGGCGACCAACCCGCGATGGTGCCAGCCGGTGCGGGTGTGGCGCGACTATTTCGCCAGCTGGATCGCCAAGCCGAATCCCGAGGCGCAGATGCTGGCTTCAGTCATGTTCGATCTGCGCCCGATCGGCGGTGCGTTCGACCTGTTCTCGGACATGCAGGCGGACACCCTGCGCGCCGCCAGCGCCAATTCCATCTTCGTCGCGCATATGATCTCGAACTCGCTGAAGCACACCCCGCCCCTGGGCCTGCTGCGCAGCATCGCGACCATCCGCTCGGGTGAACATCGCAACACGCTGGATCTCAAGCACAACGGCGTCGTACCGGTCGTCGATCTGGCGCGCATCTACGCCCTGCAGGGCCAGCTGGCCGAGGCCAACACGCGTGCCCGGCTCAGGGCGGCCGAGGCCGCAGGCGTACTCAGCCCCTCCGGCGCACGGGATTTGCTGGATGCCTATGACCTGATCGCTGAGACCCGGCTGGAGCATCAGGCGGCACTGGTGCGAAAAGGAAAGAAACCGGACAACTACCTGGCCCCGACCGACCTGTCGGATTTTGAGCGAAGTCATCTTCGCGATGCCTTCGTCGTGGTAAAGACGATGCAATCGGCCGTCGGGCACGGCAAGGGATTGCTGGGATGAACCCGCGCAGCGCGTGGGTTTGCAAAGATGCGTTTCCCGGGCAGGGCACTGGGCCAAGAAACGTTCGGACATCGGGAGGAGCGCCATGTTTCTGGAACTGATCGGCACCATCTTCGCCGGATTCGCGGTTGCCGGCGTAGTCATGCTGGTCAACCGCCTGACCGGCGGACGGCTGCCACGATGGCTGGCTCCGGTGGCGGCCGGGTTGGCCATGATCGGAGTCACGATCTCTAGCGAATACACCTGGTACGATCGCACCCGCGGCACCCTGCCCGACGGATTTTCGGTGGTGCAGGAAGTCGAAAGCCGCGCCTTCTACCGGCCCTGGACCTATGCGGTCCCCTTCGTCAACAGGTTCGCCGCGATCGACGCCGCCTCCCTGCAAACGAATCCCGAGGTTCCCGACCAGCGGCTGATCGATCTCTATTTCTTCGGCCGCTGGGCGCCGGTGTCGAAACTGCCGGTCGTCGTGGATTGCAACGGGCAGCGCCGCGCCAGCCTGGCCGACGGGGTGGAGTTCGGCGATGACGGACAGGTGGTGAACGCCGATTGGGTTGTCTCGGATGCGGATGACCCGATCATCGCCGCGGTCTGCGAGGCTTGACCATGCTGACGGATCTGAGTCTCAGGCTTCGGGTCTTCCTGTTCTTCTGCCTGCTGGCGGCAGGCGGGGTGCTGATCACCGCCGGGGCGCTCTGGTTGGGCTTTGCGCGCGCGAATGCGCCGAACAGTCTGGACGCCTTCGTCTTCAGCGGCGTGATCTCGGCCTTGGGGCTGCTCGGCCTGACCGCGGGCATTTGGCTGCTGTTCGATGAAAACGTCGCCAAACCGATTGAACGGCTTTCCGCACAGATGCGGGCGCGCGCCCATGCGGGGGTCAATGCGGATCTCGACATGCATGCGGCACGCTACCTGGGCGATCTTGCGCCGGCCGCGGCCGGGCTGGCGGGGCAACTGTCGGACACGACGTTGACCACCGCCGAGGCGATCGCCGCCGAAACCGCACGGCTCGCCGCCGAAAAGGAACGCCTGACCGCATTGTTGACGGAAATCCCGGTGGCGATGGTCCTGGCCAGCGAACACCACCAGATCGTGCTCTACGATGGGCAGGCCGCGGGTGTGCTGGCGCAGATCGCCCCGCCCCGACTGAATGCATCGCTGTTCGACTACCTGGATCGTTCCGCCCTGGAAACCGCCTATGCCAAGTTGGCGAAGACCGGTCAGGACGTGTCCTGCACCCTGACCGGCGTGGACGGCGCACAAAGCTACGCCGCGCGCATGAAACCCCTGGGCGATGCGCCGGGATACATGCTGATCTTCGAAGGCAGCGAAGCCCGGATCGCGCCGGAGGCCGCGCGGCCGCTCGTCTACGATTTCGACCTGCTGGACTCGTCGCAGGAGCAGGCCTTCGAGACACGGCCCATTTCGGATCTCTGTTTTGTCGTGTTCGACACCGAAACGACCGGGCTTCTGCCGCACAAGGACGAAATCGTACAGATCGGGGCGGTGCGCGTCCTGCGCGGTCGAATCATCGAGGGCGAGCACCTCGATATGCTGGTCGATCCCGGCATTCCGATTCCGCCGGCCTCGACCAGGGTTCACCGCATCAGCGACGCGATGGTGCGCGGCGCGCCCGACATCGTCGAGGCGGGACGCCGGTTCCATCACTTTTGCCGTGAGGCGGTGATCGTCGCGCACAACGCCCCCTTCGACATGGCCTTTCTGCGCCGGCATGCAAAGCGCATGGAGCGGGACTGGGATCACCCGATTCTCGATACCGTCCTTCTGTCGGCGGTCCTGTTCGGGGCCAGCGAGACCCATACGCTCGACGCCGTCTGCGCGCGGCTCGACGTCGAGATCCCCGAGGCCCTGCGCCACACGGCATTGGGTGACGCTAGGGCAACGGCGGAGGTTCTGATCAGGATGCTGCCGATGCTCGATGCCCGGGGTCTGCGGACCTTCGGCGAGGTCATCGCCCAGACCCGCAGGCACGGGCGGTTGCTCGAGGATCTGAACTGACCGAACCAGGTTGGCCGGACAGCGTTTTCCGCGACGGTTTATGGACAATCCGCGCCGGGCGTGGCAGGTGGTGCGGACCGACCGAACGGACGCGCCCGATGACCGAGAAAAGCTTCATTCCCGGCCCCGAAACGACCCTCGCGTTCCGCGAGGCTCTGGGCTGTTTCGGCACGGGCGTGACGGTGGTGACAACCGCAACGCCGGCCGGGCCTGTCGCGATCACGGTCAATTCCTTCTCTTCGGTTTCGCTCGATCCGCCGCTGGTGCTCTGGTGCCTCGGCAAGGAGTCCAACCGGTTCGACGCCTTCAGCACCGCCGAACGCTACACGATACATGTGATGGCCGAGAACCAGCAGGACCAGGCGCTGCGGTTCGCCCGGAACGGGCTGGATTTCTCCCATGCGGACTGGAGCGCCGACGAACACGGCACCCCGCGCCTGTCCGACTGCCTCGCCCGGTTTCATTGCCGCCTCGATGCGCGACACGAAGCCGGGGATCACCTGATCCTCGTCGGTGAGGTGCAGCATGTCATGTATCGCACCGGCAAGGGCCTGATGTTCAAACGCGGGCAATACGGCGCCTTCAAGGACCTGTTCTGACCCTGCAGCGAAACGGTGTTTCGATCCCGCTTCTTTCTGGTCGAAAATACCCCGGGGTGAATTGCCCGCAGGGCAAGAGGGGCAGCGCCCCTCCGGCAGAACCTCACAGCCTCTACTCGTCCAGCGATCCGTGAACGGCAAAGGCCTCCAACTGGGCCTCCTGCGGCGTGATCACGCGATAGGCTTCGTGAACGCCCGCCTCGCCCAGGCTGCGCGCGACCGTCAGCAGCGTGTTGGGCGCATGTTCGTCACAAAGATCGGCCATCTGGGCGATCTCGTCCCGCGCGACGCCCAGCGCGGCATCGACCGAAGGCGCGCCGTAGAACCGCACGAAGTGATCCGCCAGCCGGTGCGCCAGCGGCTCGACCTCGCCCGCTTCGATCTGCGTCACCGCCACGAAGGTCACGCGCCCGAAGGTCTCCAGCCCGAGCCAGCCATTAGCAAAGGCTTGCCGCGCCTTGCCCTCCAGGTCGCCCTCGCTCCAATTCGAGAACTCGAACCCACCCGAAATGCACCATTCGCCGGTTCGCGCCGGCGAGTGAAAGACATTCAGATCGCTTTCGTCGAAGTGGATCGCGCGGGCCAGTTTCATGCCGGTTACTCCAGAACTTCCGTCAACGGATGCAGATGCGTGCCGGTCTCGTCGCGGATCAGCATACCGAAACGCTCGTCGGTGCCAAGGAACATGCCCGTCCGGCCGCCCTGCGTCACGGACTCGCCCACGCCAAGCAGCAGCCCCATCCACTCTGCATGCAGCGGACCGTTTCCGTCTTCCTGCCACCGGTTGAGCCAGGTCAGCATGTGCCGTGACCAGCTTTCGACCAGGTGCACCGGCGACACCTCGGCGCACCCTTCTTCATAGAGCGCGGTCTGATCCGGCACCTCGCCCGGGGCACCGGCGGTGTGCATCAGCGCGATCTCCC